>JAIRND010000194.1 GCA_031258225.1 Treponema sp.
CCCCCCCCCCCCCGCAACAAATAATTAACAATGAGCAATTAGCAGTGAACGAATAATTAACAGTGAATGAACAGTAACCAAAAGAACAGCTGCCGGGAAATAACACGGGGGAGGCGGGAATGCGCCGCTCTGGCCGGATAAACGGTACGTGGTCTGTCATGCTCCCCCCTTGGTTCGGTTCCCCGCTCGTAGACAACTAAAGGTACCATAGCATGGATTTTAGGGCTTGTCAAGCAAAAACAGAGCAAAAACAGAGCAAATTTTTCTTAATTCGCGGCTTTCGGCCATTGCCGCTATCGGCAGCTAAGGTGTCCTATCAGCCTGTCAGTCCTCCGGCCGCGTTCTCCAAGAGGGCCTGGAACTGTTCCTCGTTGATGATGGGGATCCCCAGGCCGCGGGCCTTGGCGTTTTTGGCGGAGCCCGACTGCGGATCGTTGGTAACCAGGTAGGACAGGTCCTTGACCACCGACGACTTGGCGCTGCCCCCCAGGGCCCTGACCTTTTCCTCCGCCTGGCCGCGTTTCATCGTGGCCAGTTCCCCGGTAAAACAAAAACTCTTACCCCGCAGGGGCTGGGTTTCCGCCGCGGCCGGGGGCGCGATGCTGATGACGCCGGCGGCAAGAACCCGGTCCATCTCCCCGGCGGTTTCCGCCAGGCCGTCGCGGATGGTCCGGGCGCTGATCTCCCCAAGGCCGTAGACCGCCGCCAGTTCTTCCACGGTGGCGGAGCGGAGCCTGTCCAGGGTGTCAAAGCCGGCCTGGACCACCCGTTCCATGATAAGTTCCGCCACCCCCTCAAAATCAAACCCGGCGATAAAGGCGGCCAGGGAAAGCTGCCGCCGGTCCCGGATATGGCGCAGCACCTTGGCGGCGGACAGTTCCCCCATGCGCTCGTAGTCTGCCAGTTCCTCCGCGCCAAGTGTGTAGAGATCACCGATATGACGGACCCGGCCGGAATCGAAAAGCTGGCGCAACAGTTTTTCCCCCAGTTCCCGGATGTCGAGGACGGAGATCCACTTTTCCAGCCGGTGATGAAGCCGTTTGGGGCAGTCCGGGTTGGGGCAGAAGAGCCGGGTCCCCCCATCCTCCAGGGCGGCGCCGCAGCTTCCACAGGTTTCGGGGAATTCGATGTCCCGCTCCACAAGTTCCCCGCCCTCCCCGGGGAGTTGCTCAAGCAGCCGGGCGGCCTCCCCAGGGGCGGCCAGGCTTTCTATTTTGGGGATGATCTCCCCCCGTTTTACCACGGTAACCACCGAGCCCAGTTTGAGTCCCAGGGCCCGAATCATGTCGGGGTTGTTCAGGTTGGCGCGCCGCACCGTGGTCCCCGCCAGGCGCACGGGGTCCACAATGCCGATGGGGGTATAGGTGGCCCCGGATTCGCTCCATTCAACGGCCCGCAGCACCGTTACCGCCCCTTCCAGTTCAAACTTGAAGGCGATCTGCTTTTCCGGCCTGGCCCGGCGCAGATCGGCCATGTCGGTAACCGGGTCCTTGACCACAAGACCGTCGATGTCGTAGGGCAGCCTGGCGCGGTTCCTGGAAACCTCCTCCCGGTAGGCGATCACCTCCTGTGCCGTGTGGAACTCCCGGCACTCGGTAACGGTGAACCCCCGCCCGTTAAGCCAGGCGATCTTCTCCGCCTCGCTGGAAAAATACGAATCATCGCCGTCCGCGGCGGCATCGTAGGCGATAAGGCTCAGGTCCTCGCAGCCCGCGCCGTCCTTGCGGCGCATAAGCCCGTTGGCGGCGTTCCGGCAGTTGGCCTTGTCCCGGTACTTTTGCCGCCACACCTCGCGGGTCATCACAACCTCCCCGCGAATACCGCCGGTAAAGGAAATATTGAGCCGGGGAACTACCCCCTTCATACGCGGGGCGTTGGGGATGATATTGTCCCCCACGGTCCCGTCCCCCCTGGTAACGGCCGCCACAAGCGCGCCGTTTTTGTACTGCAGTTCAAGGCTGGCCCCGTCAAGTTTGTACTGGACCATGTAGGAGGAACACGGCGTTTTCGCCGCCCAGCTTCGGAACTCCTCCGGGTTGGCGGCCTTGTCCTGACTCCCCATGGGGATAAGGTGCCGTAGCTTGGGGAACCCGTCGGTGTTGTCGGCGCCGATTCGTTTAAGGAGCGGGTTGTCCCCGTCCAGGGCCTTGAGTTCATCCCAAAGGCGGTCGAACTCCGCGTCGGAGATCTCCGCCTCTCCGTTGTAGTAGGATCGCTGGTACCGTTTGATAAGGTGTTCCAGCGCGGCGATTCGCCCTTTTTCACTGGTCTTTGACAACGTACAACTCCCAAATTTTATGGCCTTTCGCCAGACCCTTGGCCTCGAATTCCGTCCGGGGCCGCCAGGCTTGAGGCGGGGCAAAGGCCCACGGGCCTCCCGCGGCCGGGGAACACGGGGTGCCCGAATTGCGCAGCCCCGCCGTGGCGGAAAGTTCCGCCAGGGCCCAGCGGGCGTAGTCTTCCCAGTCGGTAACCATGTAAATATAGCCGCCGGGCCGCAGTTTTTCCGCCAGCACGCCGGTAAAGGGCCGGGTAACAAGGCGGCGTTTGTGGTGCCGCTTCTTCGGCCAGGGATCGGGGAAAAAAATATGAAAGGCCGCGGTGGAATTGGGACCGATCATGCGTTCCAGCGTCTCCACCGCATCGTATTCAACGATCCTGATGTTCTCAAGGGACCTCTTTTCGATTTCCCAGAGGAGCCGCCCAATTCCCGGTTTGTGTACCTCAAGGCCCAGGTAGTTCCGGTCCGGGTTCTCCTGGGCAATCCGGGCGGTCGCGGTCCCCATACCAAACCCGATCTCAATGGTAACCGGACGTGAATTGCCGAAAAGGGCGGCGTAATCCAGAATTCCGGCGGAAAACGGAACGCAATACCGGGGGGACCAGGTGTCGTAGGCCCGTTTTTGGGCGGCGCTTACCCTTCCGGAACGGAGGACATAACTTTTGATCCCCCGGCGCGGCGCGGATCCGGTTTCCATCACCTTAGCGGATGGACACCAGCGCGGTAAGGGCGCCGGTGGAATACTCGCGGTCCTCCGCCCACAGCGCGAGGGCCCTGACCTGGGACGGCAGGTTAAGGGAGTCGATGGAGCCGGACAGTTCCTCAAGGGTAAGGGTCCGCACGGGGAGCCCCTGACTGTCATAGGCGATAAGTCTATTGACCGGGTAGCGGGATTCCACCCGATAGCGGGCATCCCGTACTTCCAGAGCGGGAAACGGAAAACGGCTGGCCTCCGGGGCGTCGAACGTAAAATTACGCTCCGATTTTTCACCCCCCTTGTTTATCAGCACCGCCCGGTACTGTCCCCTGGGCAGGACCTCCCCGCCGGACATGGCGATGCCCCGGCTGCCAATCCAACTGCGGTTTTCCTCGTCGTGGCGTATCCAGTCACCGGCGGTCAGGGTCCAGCACAGCCCCTCGCGGTCGTGGTACAGCCTCAGTTCCTCCAGGTTTTCCACGCCGTCATCGTCCCGGGGGATCACAAAAAAACTGAACCGTTCCTCCGGCCCGCTCTCCCCCTGGTAGTACACCAGCTCAAGAAAACCGAATTCGATGGACGGTTCGGAACGCGAACAGGACAGCAGCCCCCAAAACGCCGCGGAACAGAGAAGGGCGGCGGCGAAAAAAACCGCCCCGCGGTGAAAAAAAGCGGGCTTCCGGGGAAAGCCGCATCCTATCCGCCATCGCTCGTTCACGGCAACAACTCCTATGCCATCTACTATACCCCCTGCCACCGCGGATAGCAATCCGTGATGGGGGAGCCGGCAGGCCGGCGATGACCCCGCGGGCGTCGTTGACAAGTAAACTGACAAGTAAACAAAAACAAACGCGATATGAGATTACAGAGTGTATTCCGGGAGATTGACAACCTTACATAATATATTATTGACGGCACAATTATTGACGGCAGCCATTACCGTGCCCTGCCCGTTGTCCAGCCAGACCAGCGGGACATTGTTCGCGTAGATGTATGCGCTAACTTCGTTCTCGATAGTTTCAGTTTCTTCAGGTTCGTTGAAACGAATGTTCAGATAGAGGAGATAGCGACCCCCGCCTATGGCAGTGATTTTAGGGTGCGCGGCGTGCCCCTCCGCCGGCTCATACCCGGTTAGATAGACGGGACGGCCGCACGCGCTCATGGCGTCGTCAAAG
>JAIRND010000248.1 GCA_031258225.1 Treponema sp.
CCGAATAGGTACCACCTATGAGGCGATTTTACCTTACAAACTGCGTAAGCAGCCCAATTATCGTGGTTTTTGCGACACAACGTGGAGCAAAAACCTACAAGTGCAACAGGCTGATAGGGGCGTGTTCGGAATTCCAGATACAAACGCTTACCGTGTCCAGTTCCGGACCGTAGTTTTAGTCTTAGTGCTCGTTGATAATACGATCAAGAATACGCTTTGCCTTGAGTATGTCGCTTCGTTGTTCCTCGCCTTCAATTTCCCGCTCAATGGTCAAGGGGCCGTCGTATCCTGCGGCCAAAAGTTTTTTGATCAGCGCTGGAAAGTCCACCCGGCCCTCGCCAAGTGGTTTTTCAGGCCCCAGCCTGCCGGGGTCCACCGGGTATTCGCCGTCTTTGGCGTGGAACCCCCGGACATAGGGCCCCAGAATATCCAGGGCGTCCACGGGGTTTGCCTTGCCGTACATCAACAGGTTGGCGGGATCGAAGTTAACGCCGATGCAGGGGGAATCAATATCCCGAATGGCGCGGAGCATGGTAATGGGGGTCTCCTGGCCGGTCTCAAAATCAAGGCCCACACCGTTCCTGGCATACACCCCCGCAAGCCACCGGGCTGCGGCGATACAGGCCGTATAGGCCGGATCGTTTGGATTTTCCGGAATAAACCCCATGTGGCCGCAGACGCGCGGCACCCCCAGCCTGGCGGCAAACTCCGCGGAAGACGCCAGGTCCTGGGTACGGGAAGCCTGCCAGGCCGCCGGCACGATCCCGATGGTAAGGGGCCCCCCGTAAAAATCGTATATCGTGGGCCCGCTCCCGTGCCCTACCAGCGCGGTAATCTCCATGCCGGTTTTGGAACAAAGGGACTTAATCTTCTCGATACCATCGGCATGGTACTGCGCGGCGGGTACATAGAGTTGGCATGTGGTAATGCCGTTTTCCACACACCACGTAAAATTCCTTTCCGTGTTTTCACCGTAACCCAACACTACTCCTGTTTGCATCGTTGCCTCCAATTGTTCCAGTATAGTTCAGGCGCCTCGGACGTGGAAAGTGTCACCAGGATAAACGCTGGTCTACTTGACCACACTCCGCGCCTTGTCGCCGTGGGCGCCGGCGACTTCCTGTTTGAGGGGGTCCACTATCAAATCCATTCCTTCCAGGGGCAGAGCGCCCAGGAGGACATCTTCTTCGCCCATGTCGTCTCCTTACCCCCAGTATACCCCAGGCATACCCCAGGCCGCCGGCTCGGGAAGAAACGCGGGGCGCGGGATTGTTAAAACCGGATGTTTTTTATTAAACTGTTTTTTATAAACTAGCAGCCTGTTGTACGTGTAGGGAGGACCATGGCCCGGGAACTGATAGCTCCGACAAAGAGCAACCTTATCCGCGTTAAGGAGCGGCTTGCCACCGCGATGGAGGGGTACGACCTTCTGGAGCAGAAACGGGAGCTTTTGGTGATGGAACTGATGCAGCAGGTGGAGCAGGTGAAGCTGTTGGAACGGGACCTGGACGCGCGGGTGGCTACGGCCTACCCCGCCCTTAAGCGGATGCTTATCGCCGTGGGGCGGGAGCGGGCGGACCGGCTGTCCCGGGATATTCATTACCGCTTTGAACTGGAGGAAAAACGGGTAAACGCCGCGGGGATGACCCTGCCGGGCCTGGATATCCGTATGCCCGGCGCCGAATTGAAGTATTCCCCGGCGAATTCGTTTGCCGAATGTGATGAAACCGTGTTAGAATTTTTTCAGTTGCTTAAGATCTGTACCGAACTTGCGGCGGTACGCACCATTGCCTGGCGCCTTGCCCGGGAACTGCGGAAAACCCAGCGGCGGGTGAACGCGCTGGAAAAGATGGTTATTCCTGACGCCAGGGAAACCAGAGCCTATATCGAGGCGGCCCTGGAAGAGAGGGACCGGGATTCGTTTTTTACCAGTAAACTGTTGAAGAGGAAGGCCGGCGCCGAATGACAAAGCCTATTATTTCCCATATCGTTGCCGCCATTACCGGATCGGACGCGTCGATCCTGGCGGCCAAGTACGCCATTGTCATGGCCAAGGCGTACCGCTGTAAAATGACCGCGGTGTATGTGGTGGATACCGCCACAATCCGGCAGCTTACGCTGAGCAAGATATTCATTCAGGAAGAGAGCCAGGACTACGAACGGAGTCTGGAGCTGAACGGGGAGCGGTACCTTTCGTTTGTGGAGGAACTAGCCCGGGCCAAGGGAGTTAAAATAGAGCGGGAGATCCGCCGGGGGGCGGTGTACACGGAGATTCTTACGGTGGCGGAGGACAAAAACGCGGACCTTATCGTCCTGGGGGGCTGGGAAAAAGACCGGAGCGCCCGGGACATTATCAGCCACAGCCACCGGGAGATCATGGTAAGCGCCAAATGTTCGGTACTGCTGGTCAAGGAACCGGGGATCGACCAAATTTATAAGCAGGCGTAAGGTGGGCAGGAGTTTATGAGAATCGCGATTGTGAGCGTGCCGCGTGAGCGGGGGGGCATTCCCCCCTATGTCGGCGCCCTGGCAAAGGGCATGGAGTCCATGGGACACCGGGTTGATGTGGTTGACGCCTGGACCGAGGATGGCATGAGGCTTCCCGGTTATGAGTACATTGTCGTGGTGGCGCAGTCCATTGGTTATTTTTCCGGCAAACTTCCCGATGTCCTGTCGAAGGTCCTGGGCGCGGGAAGCGGCCTGGGGGGCAGGCGCAGCGCCGCCTTCGTGAAAAAATCGGGCATTTTTACGGGCCGGACCCTTTTTAACGTGATGAAGGCCATGGAAAAAGAGGGGATGCGGGTCAACTGGAGCGATATTGTGCTGAATCCGTCCCATGCGGAAGCCCTGGGAAAGCGCATTGGGGCCTAGCAGTTTGTCGCGCTTCGCGCATAAAACCTCCAAAAATCGCCTGCAGGGCGATTTTTTACCCTGCAAACTGCGAAGCGGCGTTAGCCGCAAGCAGCCCAATAATCGTGGTTTTCATGGCTTTTTTCAACGAAAAAACCATGAAAACCTACAAGTGCAACAGGCTGCTAGGAAATACCAAAACCGCGCCTTCATGGCAGGTCTTGTTTTGACACTCTGCCTCTTGCCTGCCTGTAACGGGTTCCTTGCCCCGGACCAGGGGGAAGGAAACGTCATTATCAGCCTCCCGGGGGCGGCTGGCGGAGCGGTACGGAATGTAAAACCCTCCGACGACCTTGCGGCCCGCATGGCCTATACCATCACCTGCACGGGGCCTGGCGGCGTCCTTACCCAGACCCTTGCCCCCGGAACAGCGGAGGCCGTCTTCCGCCTTGCGGTGGGGAACTGGACCATCGAGGTAACCGCCTTTGAGGAGGGCGTTGCCATCGGTGGCGGCAGCGCACAGGCCGCCATCACCGGCAGGAACGGCCAGAACGTCTCCATCAACCTGGATTTCTATCAGGAAGGGGACTACGAGGCGGAATTTGGCCCGGATGCGGAGATAAGCGGAATCTTCACCGTGGCGACCCCCGCCGAATGGGCCGCCCTTTCCGATAAAATTACTGCCGCCGGCAACTACATCGTCAACGTAACAGGCAGCGTTATAGTGCCCTATAGCTCATCCACCACCTTCACCGGCAACAACATAACCGTCTCCATCCGGGGCGGGGGAACCCTTGCTCTTGACTCCAGTGGCGGTAGTCTCCTTACCATCGGCGCAAACCAGACCGTCATTTTGCGGAACGTGACGCTGGAAGGGATAGCCGCCAACACCGCCGCGCTGGTCCATGTGGACGGAGGCTCCCTTGCCATGCATTCCGGCGCGGTGATCACCGGTAACATCAATGGCGGCGGCAATGGCGGCGGGGTGTATGTGGACGGCGGCAGCATAACCCTGTACGGCGGCAAAATTTCGGAGAATACCGTCTCCGGCAGCAACGTCAAAGGAGGCGGGGTGTACTGCGATGGCGCGGTTCTTGAACTGCGGGGCGGCGAAATCAGCGGCAATAGCATTGAATTTGTAACCACCGGAGCTGGAGGATCTGGAGCCGGTATCTGCGCGGAAAACAGCAGTACGGTACGGATCTATTCCGGCAGCGTTAAAAACAACAGCGGCTCGGCCCAGGGTACCGGGGACAGCGGCATTCACGGAACCGGTATCTCTATGAGTAACAGCGATCTTCTTATGGAAGGGGGCTTTGTCGAGGGCAATACCGCCGATTCACAGAGCAGCGGCGGCAGCGCCGGCACCTTGGGCGCCGGGGTGAGTATGCACGGCAACGGATCCTTCACCATGAAGGGCGGTGCCGTCAGGGGAAACTACGCAAGCTACGGCAACGGCAACAATTGGAGCGCTCTCAAGGGCGGCGGCGTCTATTTGACCAATACTGTCGTATTTACCATGGAGGGAGGGGTCATCAGCGGGAATACCCTTGTTTCGCCCCAGGCCAACCACGAAATAAGCGCCGGTTATTATTATCTCGGGGCCGTGGCCGGTGGAGTATATATAGCCGTACCCTCTGTAACCGTGATAAAAACCGGCGGGATCATATACGGAAGTGAAGCCGTGGGGAACGATGCCGACGGCTTCCCCCTCAGAAACGTGGCGATGCACAACGGCGCGGACATCGATACCGCCGTGGTGGTTGATACCGGGGGAACGCCCCCCTCTCCCTACGCGGGAGGCCACGCGATTATGATAGTCTCCAGCACCGACGTACCGGTAAAATGGCGGGACGCCACCGCGGACGAAAACACGGATCTGAACAGCAGTAACTTTGACAATTGGAGCAATTAATGGGCCGTAATAATGATGAAAAAGGCATCTGAGGGACGACCTGCAGTGGGAGGCTGGGCAACAAAGCTGCCTCCCCCACCTATACTTCTCCTGATCCTGCTGCTCTGGCTGCCCGCGGGGGCGGGGGCGCA
>JAIRND010000006.1 GCA_031258225.1 Treponema sp.
CGAAAGGAACGCCCAATATATGCTGACACTTAAATCGAAGGAGGAGAGCGGTCTCTGGGGTCCAGCGGTCCGCAACTTCATCTCTACCGCCGCCTAATTGCCCCGAAAAAGAAGTTGCACCCTCCGTGCATCATTGAAGTCCCGCGGCAGATGCGGTACGGTATAATAGGGGTCTACTTATGATGCGGACCTGTTGAAGGAGCGATTATGAAAAAGTATGTGTGCGGAGCCTGCGGTTATGTGTACGACCCGGCGGTGGGGGACAGCGACGGGGGCATTAAGCCGGGAACCGCGTTTGAGGATATTCCCGATGATTGGATATGTCCTGTCTGCGGTCTTGGAAAAAGCGCCTTTAACCCGGTGTAGCCATGTTAAGCCGGGAAGATTTTATTTTTACCATCGGTTATGACGGTCCCCACGCCGTGGTGGACAGTCAGGCCAAACGGCGCTACGGCTCCCTGTCCACCAGGGAACTGGCGGAACGGGGACTGTACCGGGCGGCTTACGCCTCCGTGGTCTACGCCCGCCGGGCGGCCGCCCAGGAGGACTGGGAAGCCGGCCTTGCCGCCTTTGTGGAGATTTACAACCGGAATTCCGGTTCCGCCCTGACCGCCGATTCCCCCCTGGATCGTCTGTTCGGGGTCTTTCCCGTCGAGGTAAAGCGGGCCATCGTGCTTTAGGGCTGCTAAGCCCCCCCGTTGTCCAGTTCTCTGACCGCGGCCTCAAGTGCCTCGTCAACGGTGTCGAAGAACCGGTCCGGCCCCAGGTCTTCCACAAGGCCCGCCTTGCCCAGGGTCTTTCGGGGCTGTTCCTGAATTTCCGCTATGAACAGTTTGATTTTGTGGGCGCGGCACTGGGATACAAAGGATTCAAGGGCGGCGGTGCCCGTGGAGTCGATGACCGGGGCCTCCCCCATGCGCAGAATGAGCGCGCGCGGAGGTTTCGCCACGTTCCGCAGGGTCTGCTGCAGCATGTCCGCCACGCCGAAGAAAAAGGGCCCGGTGATCTCGTAGATTTCAAGGTCCCGGCGGGAAAGGGCCTCCAGTTGGTTCCTGGTCCCGGCCCCGATCTCGCCGTAGGCAAGCCGCGTCATAAGGTCGCTGTTTCCCATCTTGAGCGCCGAAACCTCGACCATCCGCCTCATGAACAGGAACACCGCCATGATCACCCCCACCTCCACCGCGAAGGTCAGATCAAAGGTAACGGTCAGGACAAAGGTGGTCAGCAGCACCGCCGAATCGCTTTTGGGGGAGGTCTTGATAAGCCGGATAAAGCGGCCCGCGTTGCTCATGTCCCAGGAAACGACGATAAGCACCGCCGCCAGGCTTGCCAGGGGAATGGCGGAGGCCGCGGGGGCAAGGAAGAGGATAAAGGCCGCCAGCGTAAGGGCGTGAACCATGCCCGCCACGGGACTTACGGCGCCGCTTTTGATGTTGGCGGCGGTCCGGGCAATGGCCCCGGTGGCGGGGATACCCCCAAAAATGGCGCTTACCACGTTCCCCGCGCCCTGGGCGGCAAGTTCCATGTTGGCATTGTGCCGGTCCCCGGTCATGCCGTCGGCCACTACCGCGGAAAGCAGGGATTCTATGGCCGCTAACAGGGCGATGGTAAAGGCGTCGGGCAGGACGGCGCGGATCAGCGGCCAGTTCATGGGGGGCAGGCTGGGGACCGGCAGCGAGGAGGGAATACCCCCAAACCGGGTGCCGATGGTTTCCAGGGCCGCCCTCTCCGGGAGTTTCAGCAGAAACGATGCCAGTGTGGCGGCCGTTACCGCCACGGCGGCGGCGGGAATACGGGGGGCAAGACGCCGCAGGATCAGCATGAGGATCAGGGTTCCCGCGCCCAGGGCAAGGGCCGTAAGGTTCAGGGTGTCCAGGTAGTAAACGTGGTCCGCCCACTTTTCGACAAAGGCCGGGCGTATCGAATCGATGTTGAGGCCCAGAAAATCCTTTACCTGCTGGGAGAAGATCAAAAGCCCTATGCCGGTGGTAAAACCGGTGGTTACCGGGTAGGGGATGTACTTGATAAACCTCCCCAGGCCGCTTAAGCCCATGATGAGGAGCATGAGGCCCGCCAGAAGGCCCGCGACGGCAAGGCCCCCCATGCCGTGTTCGGCGGCCACGCCAAAAATAATGACGACAAAGGCCCCGGTCGGTCCGGCGATCTGGTACTTGCTGCCCCCCAGCAGACTCACGACAAAGCCGGCCCCAATGGCGGTGTAGAGACCCTGTGCCGGGCTTCCCCCGGCGGAGATGCTGAAGGCCATCGACAGGGGCAGGGCCACGATCCCCACGATGAATCCCGCCATCAGGTCCTTGCCGAAGGCCGGAAGCCCGTAGGCCGTTCCACCCTTGTGGGGCAGAATTTCCAGCAGCCGGGGCCGCAGACCGCCAAGATCAAAAAAACCCGGAAACACCGGTTTCCCGCTCGCGCACTTCATAGTGTGGACCATACTACTGTATACTCGGTACACGTATCTATCACGTCCGCCGCGGAGGGCCGCCATGAACTACGATCTGATCCTCAAAGGGGGAACCCTGGTAGATCCCCTGGGGACCGCCCTGAACGGGGTGGACCTGGGGATCAGGGACGGAAAACTGGCCGCCATTGCGGACACGATTGATCCCTCCCGCGGTGATGATGTGTACGACGCCGCCGGCCTCTTTATCCTTCCCGGCCTTATCGACGCCCACGTTCACTTCCGGGACCCCGGCCTTACCTACAAAGAGGATTTCGGCAGCGGTTCGGCGGCGGCGGCCCGGGGGGGGATCACCACGGTGGCGGACATGCCCAACACCCTGCCCCCCACGGCGGGGACCGGCGAACTGAGGGAGAAGGCCCGCGCCGCCGGGGAAAAGTCCTATACGGATTTCGGTCTGTTCGCCCTGTTGACCCAGGACAACCTGGGGGAGATGGACGCTCTTGTCCGGGAAGGGGCCCTGGGGTTTAAGGTCTTCCTGGGGACCTCGGTGGGGAATATCGCCGCGCCCCCCCTGGGGACTCTGTACGAACAGATGAGGCGGGCCGGGCCCAGGAGGATCGCCTTCCACGCGGAGGACAACGAGTTGAACGGGCACTTTACGCGGCTGTGCCGGGAGATTCCGGGCGACGATCCGGCCCTTCTGCCCCGGGCGCGGCCCGATATTTCCGAGGCGGAGGCTGTGGCAAGGGCTATCCGCCTTGCCGAGTACACCGGGGCGGCCATCCATATTTGCCATGTCAGCGCGGCCCGCAGCCTGGCCCTTATCCGGGAGGCCAAGCGGCGCCGGCTGCCGGTGAGCGCGGAAACCTGTCCCCAGTACCTGTTTCTGGACTCAGGCGATTACCCGCGCCTGGGGACCAGGATGAAGGTCAATCCCCCGGTCCGGAGCGCCGAAGACCGGGAGGCCCTGTGGCGGGGCATCGCGGAGGGGGTCATCGACATGATCGCCACGGACCACGCCCCCCACACGGCGGAGGAAAAGGACCGGCCCCTCTGGGAGGCCCTTCCCGGTATCGCCGGGGTGGAAACCTCAGTCCCCCTCATGCTTACGGCGGTGAACCAGGGCCGTTTAAGCCTGAACGACTACGCCCGGATCGCCTCCCTGGCCCCGGCCCGCGTGTGGGGGCTTTACCCCCGCAAGGGCGGCGCCGGGATCAACGCCGACGCGGATTTCACCATCGTGGATATGGCCAGGCGCGGCGTCATCAGGAACGCCGAACTTCAGTCCAGACACCGAACCTCTCCCTACGAGGGGTTTGAAACCCTTGGAGCCCCCGTAGCGGCCCTGCTGCGGGGACGTTTTATCATGAAAAACGGAGTCGTAACGGGGAAGGCCGGTTTTGGCCGCCTCGTGCGCCCCGTAAACCCCGATCCGGCGGAACCCGCGGCCGCGGACCGAAGCGGAGGAACCGGCCATGCGTTATACCCCCCCACAGTCTGATCCCCTTGTCGAGGCTTTAGAGCCCGTCGCCCGGGGCCTTAACCTTTCCCTTGTGGAGATCACGGTCTCCCGCCACAGGGGGTCCGCCCAGGTTCGCGTCGTTGTGTACAAGGACGGGGATATCGGCCTGGACGATTGTTCGGCCTTTCACCGGGCCGCCCTTCCCCGGCTGGAACTTGCCCTTGCCGGGCAGAACCTCTACGTCGAAGTGTCCAGCCCCGGCGTTGACCGGCTTATCAGAGACGGCGCCGAGTTCCGCCACTACTCAGGCCGCCTGATCCGCTGTTTCAGGACCGATACATCCGACTGGTTCTCCGGCTCACTGGTTTCATCGGACGAAAACGGGATTGTGCTGAAAAAAGACGGGGAAAACCACAGCCTGCCCTACCGGATCATCGCCAAGGCCCGCCTGGGGGATCGTTCCGCTTTTTTGGAATAAAATGCCCGAAAGTAAAAAATAGACAACGAATGTAAAAATATTTTTGTTGCGGCGTTCTTGGTCCTGCAAAATCATAATAGTAACACCGGTTCTGAAATTAAATGCCGGGACCGGTCTGTTGACAGGCGTGTAAGCCAGGCACTCTGTTTGCCGGACACGTCCAACAGTTTTACTGGAGGGTTTTGTATGAAACAAAAAAATGTGAAACAAAGATTCTGGGGTCTGGCTTCCGTCCGCGCGGCGCTGCTGCTTCCCCTGTTGTTGTTCGCCGCGATTCATGGTGTGTCCGCGGGCGGACGCGGAGGGGAGAGTGCCGCTCCCCGCGGGACTCAGGCGGCGGCACCCGGGCCTTTCGGCGCGTACACCCCGCCCATTGAGCTAACGGCGGTCAAGAACCTGGGCGCGGGCAATCTGCTGTTCCCCCCCGGCGACAGCATTGATAACAACGTATGGACCCGGTATTACCAGGAGGTTCTGGGGGTTAAGGTGAAGTACACCTGGACGACCAACGAACAGCAATACGCCCAGAAGGTCAACATCGCGATCACCTCCAACGATATTCCCGACATTATGATGGTGAACAATGTCCAGTTAAAGATGATGCACGAGAACGGGCAGGCAAGGGACATGACCGCCATCCTGCCTGAGTACCTGGCCCCCTTTACCAGGGAAGTTATCTACCAGGACAACGGCGACGCGATCAAATCCGCCACATTTGACGGCAAACTCTACGCCATCCCCCTGACCGGTTTTGGCCTGAGTAGCGCGATGGTCCTCTGGGTAAGGACGGACTGGCTTACCAGGCTGGGTCTTTCGATTCCGAAAACGCCGGAAGAATTTCTGGCGGTTGCCAACGCTTTTACCAACCGTGATCCTGACGGCAACGGCAGAAAAGATACGTTTGGCCTTGCCGTTTACAAGGATCTGTTCGAGGGCGGCTTTGCCTGCCTTGAGGGATTCTTCAACATGTACGGCGCGTATCCCCACATCTGGGTCCCGTCGGGCGCCGGGCTTGAATTCGGCAGTGTCCAGCCGGCGGCCAAAACCGCGCTGGGCGTTTTACAGGACATGTACCGCGCTGGCCTTCTCGATCCCGAATTCGGCGTTAAAGACGCCCTCAAGGTTGCCGAGGACGTGATGGCCGGCAGGTTCGGTCTGATGTTCGGGCAGTTTTGGAACGCCGCGTGGATCAACGCCGCCAAGGTGGCAAATCCCGCGATAGAATGGGTACCGGTTTCCATACCCTTTTCCGCCGCCGGAAAAGCCCAGATGCCCTTTGGAACCACCAGCTACGCGGTCATATCCGCCAGGTCAAAGAACCCCGAGGCGGCAGTCAAACTGCTCAACCTGCAGCTTGAAAAAACTTACGGCGCCACCGCGGAGTCCACCCGCTTCAACATTACCCCCGACGGCTTCAGTCCCTATGCCTACACCGTTCTTGGCATTGAACCGGGCATGAAAAACTTTGACGCCGCCGCCGCGGTTAGCAGCGCGATCAACAACCGGGACCCTTCCCGGCTTAACGAGGAACAGCTTAACTACTACGAGATGAGCCTTAAAAGTTTGGCGGGGGATCACGACAACAACAACTGGCACCAGCTTAAAATGTTCGGTCCCGGCGGTTCCCTTACGGTCATACGCGGTTACTGGGACAGGGGGAAGGTCCAGCCGGATCAGTTCTTTGGGGTGCCCACGCCGGCCATGACAGAAAAACTTTCAACCCTGAACAAACAGGTGTTGACGGATTATACCGGCATCATCCTTGGAACCCCGCTTGACTCAGGCTGGGACAGTTTTATCCGCAGCTTCGGGGTTCTGGGGGGCAGCCGGATGACGGCGGAAGTGAACGAGTGGTACAGGGCGCGCTAACATGACGGGAGGGCATTTCCAAAAACCCAAAGCGGCTTCCTGGGAATGCCCCCGTTTTTTTGTACGGAGTCTGGCATGAAAAAAAGATATGTTACCAACCTTCCCCTGTACCTTATGCTGCTTCCCGCCATGACGCTGCTCTTTATTTACAACTACATCCCCATGGCGGGAAACCTTATGGCCTTTGAACGGTTTAATCCGGTCCGCGGACTCTTTAAGTCCGCCTGGGTGGGCCTGGAAAATTTCCGTTACGTGTTTTCCATGCCCGACACCCCGCAGGTTTTGTGGAACACTTTTTATATCGCCTTTCTCAAGGTCATTACGGGGATCGTTGTTCCGGTCTTTTTTGCCCTGCTGCTCAACGAAGTGGGATCGGTTTCCTACAAACGGATTATCCAGACCATCATCTATTTTCCCCATTTTCTGAGCTGGGTTATCCTCGCCGGAATACTTATCGACGTGCTGTCCCCCTCGCAGGGGGTTATCGGCCGGTTTTTTACGTTTTTGGGGCTAAAACCCGTCTTTTTCCTGGGAGATTCGCGGGTTTTTCCCTATACCCTGGTGTTTACCGAAAACTGGAAGGAATTCGGCTTTGGCACGATTGTGTACCTGGCGGCCCTTACCGGAATAGACCCGAACCTCTACGAGGCGGCCATGATAGACGGGGCCGGGCGCTGGCAGCAGACCCTGTACATTACCATTCCCGGTATTCTGCCCATCGTTATGCTGATGACCATCCTGAGCATGGGTAACATTCTTAACGCGGGCTTTGACCAGGTATTCAACCTGTACAGCCCCCAGGTGTATAAAACCGGGGATATTCTGGATACCCTTGTGTACCGTATCGGTCTTGTGGACGCCCAGTACGGCGTTGCCACCGCGGTCGGCCTTTTTAAGTCCCTTATCTCTTTTACCATGCTTACGGTGTCCTACGCCCTGGCCTACAGGTTTACCGATTACCGGGTTTTTTGAAATGGTTTTGTTGAAATGAGGACAGGATGAACATAAAACAGATGAAGAAGCGGTCGCCGGGACGGCGGCTGTTCGTTATTGTTAATTATACGTTTCTTTCGCTGGTGGCCTTTCTGTGCCTTCTGCCCCTGCTCAACCAGTTGGCCATTTCTTTCAGCACCGACGCGGCGGTTTCCACGGGAACCGTAGGATTGCTGCCCAAACAGCCCACGGTGAAATCGTACCTGTTCATGGCGCGCAAGCCGGAATTTTTCTCGTCTCTTGTCGTGTCCCTGGAACGGATCGCCCTGGCGGTACCCATAAGCCTTGTGGTTTCGGTGCTGGCGGCCTATCCGCTTTCCAGGCAGACCAGCCAATTCAGGGCGCGGAAATACCTTATCTGGTATTTTATCGTACCTATGCTGTTCTGGGGCGGCCTTATCCCGACCTACATGGCGGTACGGAACACGGGGCTTATCAACAGGATCTGGGCGCTGGTTATTCCCGGCGCGGTCAACGTGTTCAACATCCTCCTCCTGATGAATTTTTTCAGGAACATCCCCCGTGAACTTGAGGAAGCCGCCCTGATCGACGGGGCGGGGAGCATGAGGGTCCTCGTGTCCATCATTCTCCCCGTTTCCGCGCCGGTCATCGCCACCGTAACGCTTTTCTTTATCGTCAACCACTGGAATTCCTGGTTTGACGGGCTTATCTACATGAATTCCCCCGGCAGGTACCCGCTGCAAACCTACCTGCAAACCAGGGTAATAGCCCACAACATGACGGCTATGGACTCCCTGCGGGAGGTGCGGGAAATGTCCGCGGGGGTTTCCGACCGGACGGGGAAGGCGGCGCAGTTGTTTTTATCCGCCCTTCCGATTCTGGCGGTCTATCCGTTTCTTCAAAAGTACTTTACAACCGGCATTGTCATGGGTAGTGTCAAAGGTTAGGGACCGGATTTACGCAGCCCTTTTTTATCATAGTTAGGCGAGGTATGACATGAGTAAAATTGTTTTCATCGGCGCGGGTTCAATGGTGTTCACGCGGAATCTGGTTCGGGATATTCTGTCCTTTCCGGCGTTTTCAGGCGATCTTACCATCGCGCTGGTCGATACCGACCGGCAGAATCTTAGTTACAGCAGGGCTGTTGTTGAACGGATCATCGCGGAAGGCCGCTACGGGGCAAGCCTTATCGCCACTACCAAACGGGAAGAAGTCCTGGAAGGGGCGGACGGGGTGCTTATCACGATTGCCGTGGGCGGTGAGGAGGCCACCCTGGTAGACATTGGAATACCGGAAAAGTACGGCGTATCGGTCTGTGTCGGCGATACCCGCGGCCCCCAGGGGATATTCCGGTATCTGCGGACCATCCCCGCGATCATGGAGATTATCCGGGATGTTGAGAAATACTGCCCGCGCGCGATAGTCCTCAACTACACCAACCCCATGGCCATGATCTGCCGGACCATACAGCAGCTCAGCCCCGTGGTTACGACGGGCCTTTGCCACAGCGTGCAGCATACGGCGGAGATGCTGGGAAGCTGGATCGGCGCTCCCCGGGAGGAGATAAGCTACCTCTGCGCGGGCATTAACCACCAGGCCCACTACCTTACCTTTACGTGGAACGGCAGGGACGCCTACCCGCTGATCCGGGACAAAATACTCAATAACCGGGCCGTCTACGATTCAGAAAAAGTGCGGAACGAGATGTTCCTCCACCTGGGTTACTACGTTACCGAATCGACCGTACACAACAGCGAATATAACGCGTGGTTCCGCAAGAGGCCGGACCTGATCAAACGGTACCTGCCGGAAGACTCATGCCGCACCACGGAGAAGATCCGCGGCTGGGTAGCGGCCTCGGCCCACAAACGTAAAACGGAAATTGAACAGTGGCTTGCCGGGCCGGTGGATCTGAAACGGGGCCGCGAATACGCCGCGTACATCTTCAACGCGGTCTTTGGCGACGGAACTATTTTCGAGTTTAACGGAAATGTCCGCAACTTCGGCCTTATCGACAACCTGCCCGCCGGTTCCTGCGTCGAATCGCCGGTGGAAGCGTCCCGCGCTGGACTCCGCTCCATCCACGTGGGCCCCCTGCCGCCCCAACTGGCGATCCTCAACGGCATTAACGCCCGGATCGAGGACCTTGCCGTGGAGGCGTACATAAACCGGGACCGGGAAAAGGTATACTACGCCAACTACTACGATCCCCTTACTTCGGCGCTGCTTTCCCTTGAGGAGATACGCCGCATGACCGATGAGATGTTCGCCGCCGGCAAGGACTGGCTGCCGCTGTAGCAGGATGATTTGACTAACGGCCCCGGTATTCCTGGGGACTTACCCCGAAGCGGCGTTTGAAGATATTGGAAAAGTAAGCCGGGGACTCGTAGCCCACCAGGACGGCGATGCGGTTGATCTTGCGCTCCGTCTCTTTCAGGAGCCGGCAGGCTTCCTCAAGGCGCAGTTCCAGTACCGTATCGGTGATGTTTTTCCCCGTCTCCTCCTTGAAGCGCCGCGACAGGTACGAGGGGTTAAGGAAAAATTTCTCCGACAGGGCGTAGAGGGAGAGGTCCGCGCCGGGGTTTTCCTGTATGCAGGCCAGGATACGCTGTGAAAGGGAATTCCTGCGCCCCCGCCGGTTCAGCCCGATAAGGCGGCAGGCGAGGGCGGTGAATTGATTCAGGCGGGGAAGACCCTCGTCGTTCAGGGCGCCCGACAGAAAAAGGCGCAGACCGTTGTCGTTCCTGACGGTTTCGCCCAGACTCCGCCCGGTAATGTACGAAAGCAGGGCGGCGTTAAGGGCCGTGTTGAATTCCGCCAGTTCCATGCCGCCCGGTTCCCCTATGGAACGGGACAGTTCCGCGCCGGCGCGCTGTAGCTTCTCCTCATCATCCAGGTTCAGGGCAAGGGTCAGCTTTCGCAGCCCCTCCTTGTAGCCGGGCCGGGTATCGCCGGATCCCGCGTCCAGGGGCGCGATAAGGAAGTAGTTCATGTCCGTCAGGGCGGCGCCGCTTTCCAGCCGGTTCATGACAACGAATTTAAGTTCCGCGAATCTCCCGGCGATTTCCGGCCACGCCGCGGGTTTTGAATCAAACACAAAGGATATGTCGTTTCGCGGGATGTTCGCGCGGAACCGCTGGACGTACTCCGCCATGCCCTTGATCATCGCCCTGGCGTGCGTCCGCTCCGTGGAAACGGAGGAACGGTACTGCAAGACCCAGGTGATGATATGCGCCCCCGTCCAGGCAAGTTCGACGTGTATCCCGCCCAGAATTTTTTTTCGGACCGCCTGATCTATGGAACTGTCCGTTTCGACGGCCGGATGTATCCGGGCCGCCAGGAGCATAACCGGAGCGCCCGGGTCAAGGGAAATTTCCAGGCGCTTAAAATCGCCGGACAGGTCCTGTCCCCCGTCCATTTCACCGGACAAGAGGGCGCCCAGAAAGTTCCGGCGCGCCAGGGGCAGATAGCGGTCCACCTGTTCCCGCGCCGTTTCAAGGATAGCCGTGTTCCGTTCCTCCCGCTCGATGGTCTCGATGGAAGCGGCCACCGCCTCGATTATGGGTTCGTATCCTTCCGTTTTCAGAATATACCTGGCCGCGTGGTAGTTCACCGCGTGGGCGGCGTATTCAAATTCGTTGTACCCGGTTAAAAAGATAACCTGACAGTCCGGCCAGGAAGCGCGGATATCCCTGAGCAGTTCAAGCCCCGTTTTTCCGGGCATTTGAATGTCGGTTATTACGATGTCCACGGCCATCTTTTCAAGACGCGCCAGGGCTTCCGCCGCGGAATAGGCCCTGTAAACATCCAGTTCAAAGCGTGTAAGCGATTCCAGCATGTGGGCAAGGCTGTCGGTAATGGTATCTTCGTCGTCAACTACCAGAATGCGGTACATGCCCCCCCTCCACGGGTAAACACAGCTCCCGGATCATGCCCCCCGAATCGCGGGCGCCGATCGTCAGACCGTAGGGCGCGCCGAATTTCAGGCGCAGTTTTTTGTGGATGGTAAGCAGCCCGGAAAAATCCGTTTCATCCGGCGCGTCCCCGTTGTCCGTTCCCCCCGCGTCCGCTTCCTTTAACTTTCGCTGAATATCCTCAAGTTCCCTGGGCCGGCTCCCGCCGCCGTTATCAGCAACGCGGATCAGAAGAACCCCGTTTTCCGGCAGAAATTCTGTTTTAACAAAACCACCCGATGGAACATCCTTAAGGCCGTGACTAAAGGCGTTCTCCAAAAGTGGCTGCAGTATCAGGCGGGGTACCCGTATCCGGGCACAGGCTTCCGGCAGTTCCCCGAATTCAACATTGACGCGCCGCTTAAAACGGAGCGACTGTATCTGGGCGTAACGCCGCGCGTGGGATTCCTCGTCTTTAAGGGGAACATCCTCCTGGGTGTTTGGGGTAATGTAGCGGTAATAGTCGGAAAGGTAGGAAAGAAAATCCATCATCTGTTCATAGTCCTCTTCCTTCGCCATGCAGTACAGGGTAAAAAAACTGTTGTACAAAAAGTGCGGGTTTATCTGGGACTGTAACTGGCGCAGTTCCGCCTGCTGTGCCAGGAGGCGGCTGCGGTAGTTAAGTTCGAGCATCCGCGCCATTGGTTTATTTACCATCTCATGGGAACAGAACAGAAAGACAAGTACCACGGCAATAATGATGAGCGAAAAAACAAGGAACAGGGTGTGATAACTTTTAAGGCCGCGGTAGACCAGTTCCTCCGGGACATAGCTTTGGAGGGACATATTCAGGTAGTCAGACAGAATTTCCGTTACAAAAAAACCGCCTCCGGCGGAGGGAGGACCGTCCCCCGCGACAATGGCAAAGTCAGAACTTCCGCTTATAAGGGCGCTGCCCCCCCGGGGATAAAGGGTAACGTTACCCAGGGATGTACGGATGCTGTCAAGCGACAGTTCAAAAACAAGAACATAGCGGGGCCGCGCGCCGGGATTAACCGGCATGAACGGGTAGGCCGCCCTGATGTAGACGCCGCCGTCAAGGTAGATGAGTCCCGCCAGGGACATGTCCGCCCGGGCCGACACGATCCGTTCCCATTCCCCGTCAATGGGGTCCACCCCGCCGGCGGCGGAAATAACGCGGTTCATGTGGGGTATGTATACCGCGGCGTTCTTGATGTACTTCACGCCGGAACACAGTTCATCCATCCGCTTTTTTATGTTCAGTATGGCGTTGAACTGGGAAAAGCGGCTCATGATTTCGACGGCGTTGACATAGTAAAAAATATCCGGGTCATGCAGGTATTCAAACTGTATGTGGCAGATTCTCGCTATTTCATCTTCCAGAGTCTTCATAATGAGCAGGGTCCGGTCCTTCAGGGCCCGCTCAATCTCGCGGGCCGCGATCTTCCGCCCCCACCGGTACATCCCAAAGGCGATACCGTAGATAGCCGCCATAAGAACAAGAAACACGGAGAAAAATTGTATAAAAAAACCCGCCCTGAATTTGTCCGTACCCGCGCCGCGCGCCGCCATTCCGAAAAAATCGCCCCCCAAAGTCATTCCCGTATTATTCCAGAATCCGCCGGGAAAAACCAGTATAGCGCAACACGGTATGTGTGTTCACATCCTGTGTTGACAGACGCTGTCTTTAAATTCTTGCTAAATCAGAGTACCATTCCGATGACACGACACACCGGAAGGGGGCCCCCATGTTGAAGCTGAAAGTCATAGCCTGTGATGTTCTGAAGCGCGAAGTCGCCTATCTGGGCAGCCGCTCCGCCTGCGTTGTGGATGTAACGTACCTGCCCCAGGGCCTTCACGCCACCCCGGACATTCTGCGGGCAAAACTGGCTGAGCAAATCGAACTGGCGAACCGGGGCTACCCCTACAACCATTACGGCCTGGAAGCCTCCTACGATTACATCCTGCTGATATACGGCCTCTGCGATAACAGCGTTGTTGGTCTTACAAGCGAAAAGGTTCCCCTTGTGATACCCCGCGCCCACGATTGTATCACCATGCTCCTGGGTTCCCGGACGCGCTACGACGAACTGTTCCACGGCCACCCGGGGATCTACTGGTATTCCAGGGGCTGGATCGAATGTTCCGAACAGCCGGGAGAGGAACGCTATATCCGTACCTACGCGTCCTATGTGGAACGCTACGGCGAGGACAACGCCGAATACCTCATGGAAATGGAACAGGGCTGGTTTACGTCCTACAACCGGGCGGTCTTTATCAACTGGAAGGAACTTGGAAACGACGAGTACTACCGGAACTACACCAAATCCTGCGCCGCCTACC
Organism: Treponema sp.; assembly: GCA_031258225.1. Taxonomy (GTDB): domain Bacteria; phylum Spirochaetota; class Spirochaetia; order Treponematales; family Breznakiellaceae; genus JAISFT01. The sequence continues at coordinate 13,443 of JAIRND010000006.1, forward strand.
TGCGCTGGGATTACCAGGAAACGGACGGGGACCCGTCCCTGCTGGAAAAGATGCTGAACGGCGTTTTTGACGGGGACGATGTTCTTGTCGTACCCGAGCGTAAAACCGTCGTCGCCGACTACACCGGGCAGATTCTGTCCCATGGCTAGCAGCCTGTTGTACTTGTAGGTTTTTGCTCCACGTTGTGTCGCAAAAACCACGATAATTGGGCTGCTTACGCAGTTTGTAAGGTAAAATCGCCTCATAGGTGGTACCTATTCGGCGATTT
>JAIRND010000009.1 GCA_031258225.1 Treponema sp.
ACGCACTTTGCATTTGCTCCCGGTGCGAAACTATGTTTCGCCTTGTACCAAAACGGTGCGCAAAATGCCTGTTTTAAGGTAGTCTGTCCATAATGTGTCTACATTATGGACAGACTCTATCTATACCCAATTTTCTATTTTTAATTTTTTGACTTTTTTGAATTCCCTGATATTATTTGTTACAAATACATAATCTGCCCTCAATGCCTGTGCGGCAAGCTGCATATCGTATGGTCCAATGATATTTCCATTCCGTTCCAATTCAGCTCTGATTATTCCATAAATTTCCGCATCCATAGAATCAAAATTAATTATCCCGAAAGGAGACAAAAAATTCATTAGCGCTTCTCTATTCTTTTTCCGGTATGCGCTTTTTGATGCCCCGTATTCCATTTCCGCTACCGTTATTGAGGATATTTTAATTTCCGAAGCCTGATATTTTTCCAGCCTGTTTAGTATTTCGATTGGATGCTTGTTGGCAATGTATATACAAATATTGGTGTCTAATAAATAGACTTGTTCGATAACCCGGTTGGTTATCTCACAAATCCTGTAATTTCTCGCCTTTCAGGCTGCGAAATTACTGTTTTTTAGCGGAAGTTGTTCAGAAACTGAAGTTTCTAAACAACCCTAATACACTATTTTTGCTTCCTTTTTTGCATTTCCGGCTGATTTCTCCCCTCCGTAAAATAATCATCCGAAAAATCCGTGAGACTTTTTTTAAACAAGTCCCATGGATCATTTTTTGGAAAAATAATAATCGTGTTTCCTATTTTATTTATATATAATTCTTCCCCGTCAATTTTGTACTCTTTTGGGATGCGTACCGCCTGGCTATTCCCGCTTTTGAAAACCCTTGTTGTTAACATCTGTTTGATCTCCTTATTTATCAGTATATGCATAAGTATATACAGAAGTCAATAGACTTGTCAGGACTTTTCTTCGCTCGACGGGGATCTGACAGAATTAGAGACCTTGATATACGATACGATCAGGTGAACGAACTGTCAGAAATCTACAGGAAGCAGCCGGCCTTGCCGGCGAAATACGAAAAAAAACTCGCGGTTCTGGCGGACCTTTACGCTGATAGCCATACCGTCGGCGGCCCTCCTTAGCGGGCAGGGTAACAGCACTACTTTTTTCGATGTCAAAATTCCCCTGCAAGCAGCATAGTTTGAAGAAAAAATCCGCGGTTAGGGGATTACCCAGCCCCAGATGGGACGGCCCCAGGCGGTGCCCAGGGTCCAGCGGTTTTCGTAGAGGCGGAATACGGCAAGGATGTTTCCGGTCCGGGGATCGTGCCAGGAGACGCAGCCCTCCGTGTCAAGGACGATGAAGTACAGGTCTCCGTTGCCGATGCTCCGGGGGAGGCCGGGTCCCCGTTCTACCGGTATCTGCCCCCAGGGGGTGTAGATGCCGGCCTCGCCCCCCCCGATGTTGGAGGCAAGGAAACCGTCGGCCTCGGCAACGCTGACACGGGTGTCCTCGCCGTTGTACTCCACAAGCGATGTGGACCCCTGTGTGTCCAGTCTGATAATGGATGTCCGCAGGCCATTCTCCGTTCCTTCCACCGTTATCCCGTAAACCGTGCCGGAACTTCCCCGGTATACCTGGATTCCCGCCGAAGCCGGATAGGAAATGGGAACGGTTTCACCGGTTTTTATATCGACCTTGAGGAAGGGGGCGGTGATCCCCAGGGAAAACGGGGCGCTGCGCCCCAGGACAACGTTGTCCCGGTCGATAAAGGCCGCGTCCATAGCTCCGATAAAGGATTCGGTGTAGATCTCCTCACCGTCGGTCAGGGACAGCACCGAGATAGTGCCCCGCGTGTCAAGAAACAGACTCCGGTCTTCCATCATCGATACGGAGCGGAGGGGGAACCGTGAGCCCGACGACCGGGTCTCCGGACCGGGGAGAGTCGTGTCCTCCCGCCCGGGAGCCCGGAAGACGGGAACGGGTAGGGGGGACTCGTCCTGCCAAAAGAGGAAGCGATCCTCCCCCTCCCGCGCCGGAGAAGGCTCCGCCGCGGGGGGGTCTTCCGTAAGGGGATCCCCCGCGCCCGGAGGAGCCGGTACAGGAGAGGACGGGGGAAGAGGAGAGGACGGAGAGGGCGTACCGGGAGGCGTACCGGGAAGCCCCGCGGCGGTAATCCGGGTATAGGCGCCGGAAGGTTCAAGGCGTATGGTTTCCCCGTTTTTCAGTTCCAGAAAATCCAGGGGGATGTAGCCCATGCGCTCCCCGGCCAAAAACGCGATGTGTTCGGTCCCGACGGCGATTTCGGGGATAGGCGTCTGGGCCCTGGTCGTTAGTTTTTTCGCGATGTACAGGGAAAAGCGCGGGTCCGCCGTCAACAGTTCCCCCCCCGTGGTGCCGAAGACGATCTGGGGGAGCGCCCCGGTCTCCGTGGAGAAGGGCAGCAGCGTACTGACGCTCATGAAGGCGGGGATGGAAAAGAATTCCCGCCGCTCCACACGGTCGGTGTTGTTCATCCTGAACCGGAAGATAGCCTCCCCCCGGTTGTCCCCGCCGGAGGCGCCCGTTACAAGGCAGTACAGTTCGGCCCCCAAGCCGCTCAGTTTTCCCTGGGAAACGGCGCTGTCCCGCGCCAGTTCGGCACCCGTATCGGCCCGCAGGATTACAAGGCCGCCCCGGTCGATGCCCGCGAGGAAGCGGTTGTTCCCGAAGAGGACGGGGGAGCTGAGGTTGGGGGGAACGTCGAAATTCAGGGGACGGAAAGAAGAGTCATAGGAGGGGGCCAGGCGCAGTTCCCCGTCCGTCTTCAACTCCCAGTAGGAGAGGATCCCCGAGGGGGAATAGGTCAGCATGACCCGCTCGGTGCGGCCTATGGCGGCAAGGCCGACGGTTGAGGGGAAGTCGTCGGGGATGTTCCGGGGATCAAGCAATAGCTCTCCGGTGTCGCTGTTCACCAGGACAAGGCCCGTGGTACCGGAACGGCAGACGATAAGGTAGGTCCCCCCCGCGGAATAGCTGACGCTCTGGACCGGGTCCCGGAAGCGCAGGGTAAAGAGGTTTTTGAGGGTCTTGTAGTCCCAGACGGAGATACGGTATTGGCCCATGTCATCGGTTTCGATACAGGCGATCTGGGATTTTCCCGGACGAAGGGCCGTGGCGGTAATGGGAAGGCCGCTGATCTGAAAGCGTAACAGCGCCTGATCCCCATCCCATCGTTCCAAAAAGCCGTCTTCACCGGCGCTCAGGAACTGTTGCCCGTCGTATTGAAGGGAGTTCACCTTTCCCTGGTGGGAACCGGGAACGGTATCCGCGAAAACCCACAGGCCGTCTCCCCCCTGGGCGAACAGGCCGCCCGCGGTCGCGAACAGGGCGGCGAACAGCGGGATAAGGCGCGGGGTTTTCCGTTTCATATCAACGCCGGACCAGAAACATGATATCGCCAAAAACGGCGAAAATTAAAAGCCCAAAGATAAGCACCACCCCCACGGTTTGGAAGGCGCTCACGGTCCGGGGGTGGAGGGGTTTCCGTTTGATCGCCTCGATAAGGTAGAGGACGATTGCCCCGCCGTCCAGTACCGGCAGGGGGAGCAGGTTCATGACACAGAGGGCAATGGAGATAAGGGCCAGGAAGTTGGCCAGGGAACTGAAACCCGTACCGATGCTTTCCGAAAAACCTTCGGCGGCAATGTCCCCCGTCATGTAGGTGATCCGCAGGGGGCCGGATACGGCCTGGGTCAGGTCGATCCCCTTAAAGAGCAGGACCAGGCTTTCCAGAGATACCACGAGGGTTTTCCAGGTTTCCCCGATGCCCCGTACCAGGGCGTTGAAGGGGGAAAGGGCCGGCGCCCGGTAGGTAAGGCTGCGGTAGCTCAGGCCAAGGTCCGCCTCCGTTTCGGTGTAGACGGGGATCAGGACGGCCGTTCCCCGCTCTCCGTTCCGGTCGTATTCCAGGTCCAGACTCCGCGGTTTTTCTTCCAGAATCTTTATCAGAGACATGGTATGGGGGGTCTCCGTACCGTTGGCCCGGAGAATCCGGTCCCCGCTTTGGAGTCCCGCAGCCGCCCCCGCCCCCGTAGCCTGCTCCACGACCGGATCGGTCCAAAAGTAGACCCCGATTTTTCCGGCCCCCGTTTGTTTGTCCAGATCGGGCCGTATCGAAATATTGATCTGTTCCCCCTCCCGGTTCACCAGGAGCGAGAGGTTTTTTTCGGGGTTGGTCGAAATTTTTTCCCGTACATCGTGGTAGTAGGGGGTTTCGGTACCGTTGACGGCCACGATCCGGTCTCCGGTCTTGAGTCCCGCGCTGTCCGCGGGGTGGTTTGCCCCATCCCCCAGGTCGGAGGCAAGGATGATCCGGTTTTCCAGGGTCCGTGTCTCAAAACCCAGGCCCCAGATGACCGAAAAGACCAGCACGGCGAAGATCAGGTTGAAGAAGGGGCCCGCGGCGGCCACCAGGATGCGGCGGAACGGGCCCGCGTTAAAAAAACTGCCCGGGGAGGGGGTAATTGACGATTGCTTTTTTTCCCAGGCTTCCTGGAATTCGTTCTCCCCCTTCATTTTGCAGTAACCGCCCAGGGGGAACATGCCGACGCGGTACTCAATGCCCCCTATCTTTTTTTTCAGAACGGCCTTGCCCCAGCCGATGGAAAAGGCTTCCACATCGATACCGGCAAGCCGGGCGGCAAGAAAATGTCCCAGCTCGTGGACAAAGACCACGATTCCCAGCCCCACAAACCCAAGCAATATTTTCCACAGCATCCTATTCACCTATCCGGGAAGCGGCGATGTTCCGGGATCGTCCGTCCGCTTCCATAATTGATTCAAGCGTAAGTTCCCCTCCCCAGTCCTGATCCAAAACATAACGGACTATCGCGGGTATATCAAGAAAGCCCGCCCGTCCCTGAAAAAAAGCCGCCACCGCCTCCTCGTTGGCCCCGTTGTAGGCGCAGGGGTACAGTCCCCCCAGGCGGGCGGCCTCGTAGGCCAGGGGCAGCATGGGGAAACGGTTCCCGTCGGGTTCCTCAAAATCCAGGCGCAGCCCCGGAAGGTCCAGAACCCCGAAGGGGGAGGGGGCTGGCCCCGGCCAGTAGAGGGCCTCCTGGATGGGAAGCCGCATGTCCGGCCGGGAGAGCTGGGCGTAGAGGGCCCCGTCGCCCGCACGGATAAAGGAGTGTACCACGCTTTGGGGGTGGATGACGACCTTGACCTGTCCGGGTTCCACGCCAAAGAGCCGTACCGCCTCTATGACTTCAAGGCCCTTGTTCGCCATAGTGGCCGAATCCACGGTAATCTTGGGGCCCATGTTCCAGGTGGGGTGGGCCAGGGCGTCCCGCGGCTTGACCTTCCTGAGCCGCCGGAGGCTGTACCGGCGGAAGGGCCCCCCGGAGGCGGTAAGGATGAGTTCCCGCAGCCCGTCGCGGCCGTGGGCTTCCAGCAGCCTGAAAACCGCCGCGTGTTCGGAATCCACGGGGATAATGGGAACCCCCCGCTCTTCCGCCAGGGCTTTGACCAGGGGGTAGGCCAGAACCGCGGTTTCCTTGTTCGCCAGGGCCAGGGAAGAACCGGACCGGAGCGCCGCCAGGGAGGGGAGGAGACCCGCCGCGCCGGCAATCCCGTTCACCGTAATATCCGCCCCGGCCTCTCCAATGGCGGCCAACAGTGCCTCCCGGCCCCGGTGGGCGATGGAGGATGGGACATCCCCGCCAAGGGCCAGCAGTGCCTGGGGGAATTCGGCCCCCAGCCTTTCCAGGGCGGCGGCGCCGCGGTTCGCGGTTAGCAGCGCGACATCGAAATCCCCGGCGTTGGCGCGGACTACGTCAAGTGCTGCCCGGCCGATGGAACCGGTGGCCCCCAGGATTGCCAGCCTGCGTTTCATTCCCGTCCGTTACGTGTAGAAAAACCGGTAGAGGAGGTAAAATACCGGCGCGGCCAGGGCAATGGAATCGATGGTGTCCAGAACCCCGCCCCGGCCCGGAATAAGAACCCCCGAATCTTTGATGCCGGAGCAGCGTTTCAGCGCGGACTCGGCCAGATCCCCCAGGATCGCGGCCATACCGGTGCAGAGACCCGTTAGAAGGCCCGCCGCCGGCAGCCGGGTTGAGGTAAAACCCGCGAAGACCTCCGCCCCCAGGCCGATCAGGATCGACGCGCCGATGCCGCCGGCAAAGCCCGCGACGCTCTTGTTGGGGCTGACCTTGACGATGCCCCTGCTGCCCTTGCCGAACAGGGTGCCCACCGCCCAGGCCGCCGAGTCGTTGATAAAGACCATGAGGAGGAAGACCAGGATCACCACCCCCGCGCGGGGGAGCATGGTCATCCGCACCACCCAGAGCATGAACAGCCCGGGGTAGATCAGCACGGAACAGCCCGCGGCGATCCGCGTTGTGTAGGCGCCAAGTGCCTCCGCCGGGCGGAAGATCCCGGACACGAGGAGCCAGAGGGCCCCCAGGGTACAGGCAATGGGGAGGAACGGGAACTTCAGACCGAAGCTGGCGGCCGCCGTTAGTGAGGCGGGCCCCAAAATCCCCAGGATCAGCGCCTCCGCCGGGTGGATGACGGCGCCCTTTTTTCCAAGGATGACGGTGAATTCCAGGGCCCCCAGGGCGCTGAACAGGATAACCAGGATGTTGACGGCCAGGTGGCCGCGGTAGGGGAGGAAGAGGACGACGGCGGCGACAAGGGGAAGTCCGATGATAAAGATAAGGAGGCGCTGGATCAGCTTTTTCATGGGGCCCCCGGCGCGGCGTGTTCCGGCGCGGCGCCCCCCGGCGCAGAGTGTTCCGGTAAGCCCGCCGTTCCGGTGCGGCGGCCCCCGTAGCGGCGATCCCGCGCGGCGTAGTGGGTCAGGGCCGCGTCCAGGTCCGTATCTGAAAAATCGGGCCAGAATTTATCGCTGATGTAGTACTCCGCGTAGGCTCCCTCCCACAGGAGGAAGTTGCTGATCCGGAATTCGCCGGCGGTTCTGATGATCAGATCGGGGTCCGGCAGATCGGGATTGTCCAGGCGGGAATGGAGCAGTTCCTCCGTAAAAACGCCTGTACCGTCCGCGAAGGAGGCCCGGTTTGCCGCCAGCGCACGGTTTACCGCGCGGATAATCTCGTCCCTGCCGCCGTAGTTCAGGGCCAGGACAACCTGCATGCCCGTGAAGTTCCGGGTGTCCTCGCGGGCGCGGCGCAGTTCCTCCACGATGTCCCTTGGAAGACGGGCGGGGTCCCCGGCGTGCCGGATACGGATGCCGTTTTCCCGGTAAAAATCCAGTTCCCCCCGCAGGTAGCGCCGCACCAGGGCCATGATAAAGTTGACCTCCTCCACGTCGCGTTTCCAGTTTTCGGTAGAAAAGGTGTACAGGGTAAGACAGGAAATTCCCCTGCCGGCGGCGGCCTTGACGATCCGCTTTGCCGTTTTGAGCCCCTCCAGGTGTCCCTGGGGCCGGCTCTGACCGCGGCGTTCCGCCCAGCGCCCGTTGCCGTCCATGATGATCCCCACATGGGCGGGGAGGGCCGCGTTTGCGGGGGGGACCGCGCGCGTATGCTTATCGTTCAAATATCTCGTTCTCTTTTTCTTCCAGCGCCTGATTCAGCTTGGTGATGTAACTGTCCGTAAGTTTTTGCAGTTCCTCCCCGTGTTTGGCCTCTTCGTCCTCGGTCAGTTCCCCGTCTTTGAGGAGCTTCTTGAGTTCGTCGTTTCCGTCACGGCGGATGTTCCGCACCGCCACCCGGCCCTGTTCCGCCTGGGACTTGGCCAGTTTGGCCAGTTCCTTGCGCCGGTCCTCCGTAAGGGGGGGAATGGCGATGCGGATCACCTTGCCGTCGTTACTGGGGTTAAGGGAAAGTTCCGACGTGCGGATCGCCTTCTCGATTTCCCCGATCAGGTTCTTGTCCCAGGGCTGGATCACGATGAGGCGGGCCTCGGGAACGGAGATGTTGGCCACCTGGTTCAGGGGCGATTTGTTCCCGTAGTAGTCAACCCGGATCTTGTCGAACAGGGACACGGAAGCCCTGCCGGTCCTGATGGCGGCAAAGCCCTCCTTCAGGCTGGCCAGGGTCTTCTTCATCCGGTCTTCGCAGGAGCTGAGTGTCTGGTGCATTATTGTCCCACCTTGAAATACACATAATCCCTGATCGCTATGGCGGCCCCAAGATCTTTGCCGTATGTTTCCAGGGCCTTGGCCACGGTAATTTTTTCGTCTTTGACGTAGCCCTGTTCAAGGAGGCATATCTCCTGGAGGCGCTTGTTCACCTTGCCCTGGAGGATCTTGTCAAACTGCGCGGGCTTGGTTTCCCGCATCGCGGAGAGTTTTTCATCCCCCTCCATCTGCTTGCGGAAGATCTCCTCCTGCTCCTTAAGGTAGGCACCGTCAATCGCGTCGCGGCTTAGGGCCATGGGGTTAAAGGCGGCGATGTGAAGGGCGATGGTAAAGGCGAAGTCCCTGGCCGCCTGTGTTGTGGTGAACAGGTCCCCCTTATCGGAACCAAGTTTGACCACGACGCCGATGTTGCCGTCCCCGTGGATGTACTGGGTAAGGTACTCGTCCGGGGCGGCCTTGACTACCTTGATCCGTTTAAGGCTCATGTTTTCGCGGATCTTCGTGGCCAGGTCCTGAACCAGGCCGGCAAGTTCGTCGTTGACGCCGGTATAGCCCTTGTCCAGCGCCGTTTCGGCGATGCCGGCCCCCAGCGCGATAAAGTCCGGGTTCCGGGCCACAAAGTCCGTCTCCGAGGCCAGTTCCACAAGAACGGCGGCGTTGTTTTTGATCTTGATGAAGATCTTGCCCTCGTTTGTCGCGCGGTCGGAACGTTTTTCCAGGGCCGCCAGGCCCTTTTCTTTGAGGAGCCTTTCGGCCTGTTCAAAGTTACCCCCGGTATCCACCAGGGCCTTTTTACATTCCATCATTCCCGCTCCGGTTTTTTCCCGGAGCCGTTTTACATCTTCAGCGGTAACAGCCATATCATAACTCCTTATCCCCCCTCCAGCGGCGGGTCGCAACGTAAAAGGCTACTGGGTGTCCCCGTAGACCTTATCCACATCCACCGGCAGTCCGTCATCCTCATCCGTCTCGGCGGGGGCCTCCTGGCCGGCGGGCGCGGGGGTGGTCCCGGTGGTGTAGGACTCGATATCGACCTCCTGGTCCTCTTCTTTTTTGGAGGCGTCGGTCATGATGTCCTCCATGTTTTCGTCCTCGTCTCCCAGGGTTTCGATGATCTTCAGGCCCACTTCGTTGTCCGCCTCTACCACCGCGTTGGCGATGATCTGGGTGAACAGGGTTATCGCCCGGATGGCGTCATCGTTACCGGGTATGGGGTAGTCGATACCGTCGGGGTTGCAGTTGGTGTCCACGACCGCCACAATGGGGATGCCCATGCGCTGGGCCTCCGCGACGGCGATGGCCTCCTTGCGGGTGTCGATGATAAAGAGGATGCCCGGGGGGTCCTTTAGTTCCTTGATGCCGCCCAGGTTTTTTTGAAGTTTTGCCCGTTCCTTGTTCAACGAGGCGATTTCTTTTTTGGTAAGGTTTTCAAAGGTCCCGTCCACTTCCATTTTTTCCAGCTTCTTGAGCCGGAGCAGGGATTTCTTGATCGTAACAAAGTTGGTAAGCATGCCCCCCAGCCAGCGGTTGTTGACGTGGAACATCCCACAGCGTTCCGCCTCTTTCTGGATGGCCTGCTGAGCCTGCTTTTTGGTACCCACAAACAACACCGTTTTGCCGGAGGCCACCGTTTTGCGAACCGCTTCGTAGGCGTCTTTTATTGCCTGGATGGTTTTCTGTAAATCAATGATGTGGATGCCGTTGCGTTCGGCGAAGATGTACTTCTTCATCCGGGGATCCCAGCGTTTCACCTGGTGCCCGAAGTGTACCCCCGATTCAAGCAGACTCTTCATGGTAACTACTGCCAATTCTCCTCCTCCCGGAGTTTTCGGGTTACGAAAACCCCCGCGATAAAAACCCGTTACGTTCCACCCCTTGAGTTTCCCCGAACACCTGTTGTAGAGGAAAATTCAGGAGATGAAAACCGTGAGGTTTTCATCCGCCTTCCCTGTATCTCACCCCCCGCCAGGGGAGGGTGGAAAATAGGTAACAGCCTGACGGCCTTACCGTATGCGCAATGGATCACTACGCCGTCCCATAGGCGTAACCATTGTCCCTGAGCATAACGTAAAATTCGTGTAAGGGCAAGCCGACGATGGAGCTGTAGGAGCCGTGGATGCCGGAGACAAAGCAGCTTGCCAGGCCCTGGATACGGTAGGAACCCGCCACTCCCTGCCACTCGCCGGTGTCCAGGTACCATTCGATCTGCTCCTCGGAAAGCGGGCAGAAGATCACGTCGCTCACGACAGAGCGGCAGTCAATCGTACTGGCCTTGCCGGAGTACAGGGCCACGGCGGTAATAACCTGGTGGGTCCTGCCCTGCAGGGTTTTGATCATCAGTTTGGCGCTGTCCCGGTCCGCGGGCTTGCCGAACACGGTGCCGTCCACGGAGATAAGGGTATCGGCGCCGCAGATCCAGGGGGGATTTTGACCCTTGAGGTACTCAATGATCTTCCGTACCTTGCGGGTCGCCAGGTTCTCCGCCATTTCGCGGGAGTCCCCGCCGTTTCCGCCCTCCTCGTCGATTCTGGGGGGGATAATACTGAAGGGGAGTCCCAAAAGGCGGAAATACTCGTGCCGCCTAAGGGACCCCGACGCCAAGATGATGGGTTCCACAACAACCTCCCTTACCTCAAGTTTTGAAGGGGCCCTGGATATCCTCCAGGCCCCGGGCTTCCAGGGCTTCCGCCGTGTTGAAAGCGGTTTCAAGCATCCGTTCGACCGCCTGCGGAATAAGCGCGGCCATCCGGGCAAGGCCCGTTTTGCCCCCCCGTGCCCGCCAGGCCAGGCCGGAGGCTTCCCATATTTCAAAAAACCGGGGGAGAAAACCCAACGCCAGGGAAAGGGCAAGGCCCAAACGGAAACGGAAACCGCCCCGGGCGGGACCTTGCAGGCTGTCCCTCAGTTCCCCCGTCGTCGTTACCGCGAAGAGGAGCGCCCCGGCGCTAAAGGACACGATCATCGACAGGCCCTGCGTAAGGCCGCCGGGGATACCCTCGCCCGTAACGCGGAAAAAGGGCGCGTGCCCCGGCTCAAATTCGACGATACGGATGAGCAGAAACACCAGGGCCAGGATCAGGACGGGCCGGCTCCCCCTCAGGAGTTCCCAGGGCCGGCAACCCGCCACAATCGCCGCCACGCTAATTCCCGCCGCGGCGACGCAGAGGCCCGGAACGGAACCGTAGGCGATAATCGACAGTAACACTACGGCCAGGAGTTTTACCGAAGCGGGGCAGCGGTGCAGCGGGCCGCGCCCCGGCCGGTATCCAAACGGCATGCCCGGCGCCTTTGTGGTTTTCCGCACGGTTCCTCCTCCGAAAATCAGTATAGGGAAACTACGGCTGGTAGTCCATGCCGCGCAATATAGAGGTGGAGGTTACCATAACGCCGATACCCTGCCGGATTAGGGGAAGGTTAGGGTCAGGACAAGGCATGTATCAACGTGAACTACTCACAGGTTGAACAGTGGCCGGCCGCTACTTGGCGAGCCACGAGCAGTCCTCAACGGTTTGGTAGTTCCGCCGGGGATCCCGGACCCCCCAGGCCGGGTCCAGCCGGTCCAGCACCTCGGCGGGTTTTCCGTCGTCGCGGATCCGCGCGCTGTGGAGGATGAGCAGCCGGTCCGCCAGGGCCAGGACCTTTTCCAGTTCGTGGGTAAGGACGATGAGGGTTTTTCCCGCCTGTTTGAGCGAGCGGAGGACCTCCAGCACCTGGATCACCCCCGGCCAGTCCAGGTTGGCAAAGGGTTCGTCCAGGATGATGACGCCGCAGCCCATGGCGAGGATTCCCGCCACCGCCAGGCGCCGCTTTTCCCCGCCGGAAAGCCGGCGGGGCGGTCTCTCGCGTTTGGCCTCCAGGCCCACCGCTTCCAGCGCCGCCCCTACCCGGCGTTCCGTTTCCTCACGGGAAAGGCCCAGGTTCCTGGGGCCGAAGGCGGTGTCTTCTTCCACGGTTTCCCCCAGAATCTGGGCGTCCGCGTCCTGGAAGACAAGGCCCAATTCCCGGTGAAAGGCCCTGGTCCGTGCCGGGGGCCGCCCCCGGAACAGAACTTCCCCCTCCTGGGCTTCCAGGAGCCCCGCCATGCAGCGCATAAGCAGGGTCTTTCCCGACCCGTTGGACCCCGCGAGGAGGAGGAATTCCCCCTCTCCGGCCTCCAGACTTATCCGGTCCAGGACGGTAACGGCCGTTTCCGGCCCCTCAAAACGGAGCGACAGGTTTCGTACCGCCAGGATGGGGGCCCCCGCGCCCCGGGGCGGGGTTTCCCGCGCCTGGCCCGTATTACGGACCAAACTTGTCCGCCACGAGCCGCCTGAGCCGGGGCGCGATAAGGACCGCCAGAACCCCCTTGAGGGCGTCCCCCGCGATAAAGGGGACAAAACCGGCCGCCAGGGCCTTGGGCCAGGAATCAAGGGCGAAGCGGAGGCGGATAAGGCCGGGCACGTAGATCACGAGGAAGCCCGCCGTAACCGCCAGGATGAGCCGCCACAGGGGAAGACGCGCGCCCTGCCGGGGCCGGCCGCAGATCAGCCCCGCGCAGAGGGCGGAAAGCAGGTAGCCGATAAGAAAGCCCCCCGTGGGTCCCAGAAACCGGGCGATGCCGCCGGTGGCCCCGGCGAATACCGGGACCCCGATAAGCCCCGCCAGAAGGTAGAGCCCCACCGCGCCGCCGCCGAGGACGGGCCCCAGCACCAGCCCCGCCAGGAGACTAAAGAGGTTTTGGAGGACCACCGGTACAGGGGTAAAGGGCAGGGGGATGGAAACAAAGGTCCCCGCCGCGACAAGGGCCGCGAACAGGGCCGCCAGACTCAGGGAACGGGCCGTCCGTCCCGTACCGCCGCGGCCGCCTTCATGTGCCTGGGTGTGTTTTTCACTGTTGTCCATTGTTCATTCCTATATTTCGTGGTAGAGAAGTGATACGGTCCCCGGAGCGTAGGACCGGTTACGCGCGCCGGTGATACGGCAGCGGCCCTGCCTGTCAATGCCGGAGAAGATCCCCCGGCCCCGCCCGCCGGCCCGTTCCCTGGCCTCTCCGTGTTCCGCCGGAATCATCGTTACCCGCCCGCCGATCCCCTCGGCGCGGGAGTTCCAGAGGTCCCGCAGTTCCCCCGCGCCGGCGCCGCGGAGCCCCTCCAGTTCTTCCAGAAACAGCCCCAGCCCTTCCCGCCGTGAAAGACGGTGGCCGGCAAGTTCCGCGCAGCTCAGGGCCGCCCCGCCGGCTTTACCGGACGAAACGTTGTTCACGTTGATCCCGATCCTATCTTCTCTATTCCTCCTGAACCTGAACTTCTAAAATAAAAATTTGGATTCCCTCGAAATCTGATATCTCCTGAACCAGAAGTTTTTCCATCTAAATTATTCTCAACAAAGACATTAGCTTTACCACTTCCACTAATGTCAATAGCGCAATCATTAATTCTAAATTCAGTTCCATTGAAATCACCTGAACCCGAAATAGCTATTTCAGCCTCTTGACTACTTCCTGTAATATTTATTTCCCCAGAACCCGAAATACGAGCTGAAATACTATTACATTCTATAGTTCCATATATTGTTCCGGAACCTGAAATATTCGCCTTAAATAC
>JAIRND010000016.1 GCA_031258225.1 Treponema sp.
ACTAGCAGCCTGTCGCACTTGTGGATTTTTTGCGCTTGATGCCGCAAAAAATCCCGATTATCCGGCGTGCTTACGCAGTTTGCAGGGTAAAAAATCGCCCTTGCAGGCGATTTTTTGGGTTTTGCACGCGAAGCGCGACAAACTGCTAGTATCAGACAATACGGTTAGTATACAGGTTTTTTTTGATCGGCGCAAGTCTTTTTTTATTTTTTTTTCACTTTTTTCCCCCCAGGGTCTCCCGCCAGCGGAGGATCCGCCAGCGGCGGCGGAGGGCCTCCCGCCGCAGGAAACGGTCCGGGTTCACCGCCACGGGGTGGCCGGCGAATGCCAGCAGGGGCAGGTCCGTGTAGGAATCCGAGTAAAAAAAGAGGTCCCCCGGAGCGACGGCCCGTTGTTCCAGCCAGGCCCGGACGGCCTCCAGCTTGTTGGGCCCGAACAGGGCCTTGCCGCTAAGACGGCCCGTGCTGGTTCCGCCTGAAAATTCCAGAACGCTGGCAATCGAACCGTCCACGGCAAGGAACCGCTCCAGGGGTTCCAGCAGGATCGTGAGCGAGGAGCTGGCAAGGTAGACCGCTTCTCCCCGGCGGCGGATTTCGTCGATGCGGTACAGGCCCTCCCGGTACAGGTTGGCCTTGATCGTGTCCTCAAAACAAACCCGTGCCAGTTCTTCCACAACGCGGAGATCAAGCCCCGCAAGGCGCTTGACGGCGATTTCGATAAAATCCTGACGCGCCCGCCCGGCTTTGTAACGCAGCCATTCCAGGGGAAGCTGCCGGAGCTGCCGGAATGTTACGACCCTTCTCCTCAGGGCCTCCATCAGAAAATACCGGGACGTTGAACTTCGCAGCAGGGTATGGTCTACATCGAAAAAGTGGATCGCCACGGCGGACTCCGTTTACAGGAATTCCAGGTACTTGCATTCCTGCCGGGCCTGGTCCGCGTAGACCCCCCGCATGGTTTCGGGAAGCAGGGCGGCCATCCGGCCCATCAGTTCCGTCAGCATGAGTTCCCGGGTCGCCTTGCCGGGCCGCCCCTCGCACTTAAAGCGGAACGGCCGCCCTACGCGGAACCGGAACGGGGTCCGCCTGAAGTGCCGCAGGTTGTCCCATATCTTTTCCCCCCCAAAGTGGACCACCGGGAGTACCGGCGCGCCGGTGATCAGGGCCAGTTGCACAATCCCGGCCTTTCCCCTCCGCAGAATCCCGTTTTTGCTCCGGCTGCCTTCGGGGGCAATGCAGACAAAAAAGCCCTTTTGCAGGGCTTCCTTGACGTTCCGGAAGGTCTGCAGATAGGAGCCGTCCCGGTTAATGGGGATGGCGTGGTAGGTGTCGAACAGAAAGGCCATGATGGGGTTCTTCCAGGTTTCCGATTTTACCAGTCCCGTAAGCGGCAGGGGATAACTGTGGGTAACCAGGATGGGAACTTCCAGAAAGTTGATGTGGTTCACCGCGACAATTACCGGCCCCAGGGGAAGGATGCCGCCTGTCCCCGACGCGTACTTCCCCGCCCCACGGTTCAGGGCGCACAGGGCCTCGATTAATTCCGTGGCGTCTATTTTGCAAATGGTGTCCAGAAGCGTTTTTAGGATGGCGGTTACCACGGCCCGGCGCAGATTCATGAACTAGCCGCCTATCAGCCTGAGGGCACGGGGCCGGCAACTGATGGTCAGTTCCTTTCCGTCCTCGCACACGGTTTCGCCGTCGCAGTGGGCCGCCATTCCCCCTTTCAGGGCGTTAAGGTGAAAGGAGGTCCCCCGGTCCATGAACGTTTCCTCACATTCGGCCTGGGTGCCCTTGGGGTAGTGCAGGACAAGCTGAATAAGCCGCCGCCGGGTGGGGGGCTGCCTGATCGTACAGATATCCAAAAGTCCGTCGTCAAGAATCGCGTTGGGCCCCATAAAAAAAATGCCCCCCATGCGCCTGCCGTTTACCACCGAAACAAGGGCCGCCGGAATGGTCAGGCTTTTCCCGTCGTATTCGATCTCCAGAAGGGGCGGATCTTCAAACCGGGCAACGGTGATAATGGCCCCCAGCGCGTATGACAGGGCGCTGTGGATGGACTTCATCTTGGCCGCCTCAAAACCGACCTTGGTATCAAACCCAATGCCCACGCCGTTGACAAAGTAGCGTCCCTGGGGGAAGCGGCCCCCGGTAACCAGGCCCGCGTCAAGGGGGCTCTCCTTTTTGCGGAGAAGTATCTCCAGCGCCTGGTCAAGGTCCGGCGGAATCCGGGCGGAATAGGCAAAATCGTTCCCCCTTCCCACGGGGATAATGCCGAGCAGGGGCGGCTCCGGCGGGGGGTCCATCCGGCCAAGCAGACCGTTGATCACCTCGTTGTTGGTACCGTCTCCCCCGGCGGCGACAACGATGGTTCCGTTACCGGCGGCGCTGTTCTTCGCAATCTCCAGGGCATGACCGGCTCCGGTGGTAACAACTATTTCGTAGTCAACCTTTCGCTCCTTCAAAAAGCGGTCTATCCTGGGGTACGCTTTTATGGCCTTACCCTTACCCGCCACGGGATTGAGGATGATCAGAAATTTGTTATCGCGTAACCACATTGGTGAACTGTACCACACTCCTGTCCATATAGACAGTCATTTATGTTTTTTTCTCCGATTCACGGAGGTTTTCAAACCGGCTCGCGTCTTTCATGGTCAGTTTGCCGTCTATTTCACCGCCCTGCCGCGTTAGTTTTCCCGTATCGGTGATAAGGATAAGCGTGTCCGTGTCCGTGTCGGCCTTCTCCTTCTCGTCGCCGCCGGCGCCGGAAGATTTCCCGGCCTTTGCGCCGTTCAACCCCCCAAGGCTGGTCAGAATGCATCCCCCGCGCATAAGGGCAGTGCCCTCTATGGCAAGGCCGTTTCCCAGGGCGCCGGAGGTGTTATCGGAGATAATACCGCTTTCCAGGACAAGGGAACCCCCGGGCAGGATGTTGATGCCGCCCCCGTTACCGGCGGTATAGTTGTTCATCACAAAGCCGCCCTTCATCACCACTCCGGCCTTTTCTCCGGCTATGTGTATACCGCCCCCGCCAAGGCGGGCAACGTTGTTACAGATAAGGCTGTCGTGCGCGATGATAACGGAACCTTCGGTGTGGATGCCGCCGCCCCAGTTCATAACCCCGTTTTTCTTTATCTTCCCCGCTTCAAGGTAAAAAACACCCCCCTCCTCCACAAAAACGCCGCCCCCGGAGCCCGAGTCGGGGTCATCCTTCCGCATACTGATGGCGCGGTTGTTGACGATCTCCCCGCCCCGCATCCTGAACGTGGTACCCGGGTTAACATAGACCCCCCCGCCCTGACCAAGGGGAAGGGCTATCCCGCCCAGCAGCATGTTTTTTTCCGTACCGCTTGTGTTTCCGTCGATAGATCCCCCGGTCATCTCAAAATCCGAGCCGACTCCCACAAAGACGCCGCCGCCGCCCAGGTAGGCGGTGTTTTTGGAAATGGTTCCGCCGCTCATCGTGAAGATTCCGCCTTCGTCGGGAAACACGCCGCCGCCGTGCATCATCGTGGTATTTTCCGTGATACGGCCGCCCTCCATGATAAACTCGCTGTTCTTGCCCACGTATACGCCGCCGCCCATGCCGAAGCCGGAGTTGTTGCCGGATATTTCGCCGCCCCGCATGATCACCGTGCCGTTCTCCAGCGTAATCCCCGATCCGCTCATCTCCTGGGTCTGGCCGCCGCAGATGACGATGTTCTCCTCGATGTACAGGGTATTGCCGTCGGAAATGTAGATAACCCGCTTGTGAATGTCCGCCGCGTTGAGTTTTCCGGGTTTGTCGGGGCTTTCGCCGCACAGGAAAATGACGGGCAGGCCCTTTCCCGTTATGTCGATCATGGCGTTGTGGGCCGGTATCTCCGCAATGGACCCGTGGATGACAAACCTGGCCGTTTTATAGGATTGCCACCGCACCTTGTTCAGCGCGATAGCCACACTCCACAGGGGCTGTTCGCGGCTTCCCCCGTTGGCGTCGTCCCCCTGCTCCGATATGTGGAGGACTATTTCCGCCTCGCTCATTTGATCACCGCCCGGTCGTAGCCTTCAGGCGGCAGGTAACCCAGAAGCCGCACGCAGGTGGCGGCAATGGAACTGATCCCCAGACCCTCGTTCAGGGACCCGGCCGGGTATTCGCCCCGGCAGGCGGGATCATAGATAACGCAGGGCACGGGGTTCAGGCTGTGGCTGGTCTTGGCCTTGGGGCTGCCGTCTTGTTTTAGCGCGACGGCCCCGGTCTTTTTGTCGTGTTCGTACATGTCGTCGCTGTTGCCGTGGTCCGCAGTAAGCACCAGGATCCCCCCGGCCTCATCTATCGCCTTGCGGAGTCTGCCCAGTTGGATGTCCATCGCCTCCATTGAACAGACCACCGCCTGGTATACCCCCGTATGGCCCACCATGTCGCCGTTGGGGTAGTTAAGCCGGATAAAGTCATAGTTCCCCGAAGCGATGGCCCCGATCACCTGGTCGGTGATCTCCGCGCACTTCATCCAGGGCCGCTGTTCAAAGGGCACCACATCGCTTTTGATCTCCACGTAGGTTTCCAGTTTGTCATCGAACTTGCCGGTCCGGTTTCCGTTGAAGAAGTAGGTAACGTGGCCGTATTTTTGGGTTTCGGAAATCGCCAGGGTACGGACCCCCGTGGCCGCCAGGTATTCCCCCAGGGTCCGGTCGATGGAGGGGGGGCTTACCAGGTAGCGGCGGGGCACGTGGAGGTCCCCGTCGTATTCCATCATCCCCGCGTAACAAACCCTGGGCCGCCGTACCCGGTCAAACTTGTCAAAGCTGTCTTCCTCAAAGGCCGCGGTAATCTCCAGGGCCCGGTCCCCCCGGAAGTTGAAGTAGATCACCGAATCCCCGTCGTTGATGGTTCCAATGGGCGTTCCGTTTTCGGCGACAACAAATTCCTTAAGGTCCTGATCGATGATGCCGGGATTCTTTGCGGTACGTTTCCACCGCCTCCCGCGCGCCGGCAAATTGCCGCCCTTCCCCCAGAACGTGGGTCTTCCAGCCCCGTTCCACCATGGCCCAATCCGCGCCGTAACGGTCCATCGTGATCCACATACGGCCCCCGCCGGAGGCGATCCGCGCGTCAAAGCCCGCGCCGTTCTGCTCCTTCAGGAAGGCCTCAAAGGGGTCCAGATAGTCCAGGGCGCTCGTCTCCCCCACATCCCGGCCGTCGAACAGCACATGGACGCGGACCTTCGTTACCCCGTCCCGCTTTGCCCGGAGGATCATCGCCTTTAGGTGATCCAGGTGGCTGTGGACATTCCCATCGGAAAAAAGACCGATAAAGTGCAGGGTTTTTGGGGGTCCGGCGACCACTTCTTTCCAGGCCCGGCCCTCGAACATGGCCCCGCCGGCGATGGATGCGGAGACCAGCGCCGCCCCCTGGTTAAAGACCCGGCCGCAGCCCATCGCGTTGTGGCCCACCTCGCTGTTTCCCATGTCCTCGTCCGAGGGAAGCCCCACCGCCTTGCCGTGGGCCTTAAGCCGGGTATGGGGGCTTAGCGCCTTGATCTTCTCCAAATTGACCATCTTGGAGTCCGCCACCGCGTCCCCCTCTTTGTATTTCCCATAACCCACGCCGTCCATGATCACCAGGACCACCGGGCCCGCGCGGCCTTTCCAGGCGGGGTCTTTTGTTAGAGCTTCCAGCATGGTTGTCTCCTCCACAAACAAAAACTACGTTCCAACCTCCAAACTATAGTGAAACACGGCCGGAATCGCTATAGCCGCAGTTCACGCACGGATAAACGCATAGGAGCCTGCATCCCCAGCCGCCGGTGTTAGGTTGAATAGGGTCCACGCTATTCTTGCAAAGTCCTCTGCCTCCGGTCTATGCTGGCAGTTATGGACAAGCTGATCATCAAAGGCGCGCGGGAACACAACCTAAAGAACATCGATCTTGAATTGCCCCGAGACAAACTTATCGTTATTTCCGGCATCTCCGGGTCCGGGAAAAGTTCTCTTGCCTTTGATACGATCTTTGCCGAAGGGCAGCGCCGCTACGTGGAGAGCCTGTCCGCCTACGCCCGGCAGTTTCTGGGCCGCATGGATAAACCGGACCTGGACTACATCGAGGGGCTCTCCCCGGCCATCTCCATAGAACAGAAGACCACCCACCGGAACCCCCGTTCCACGGTGGGGACCGTAACGGAGATTTACGATTACTACCGGCTCCTGTACGCGCGGATCGGGGTTCCCCACTGTCCGGTCTGCGGGCGGGAGATACGGGAGCAGAGCGTGGACCAGATTGTCGATACGATCCTGCTGATGGGGAACGGCAGGCGGATCCAGCTTCTGGCCCCGGTGATCCGGGGAAAGAAGGGGGAACATCAGAAGGTTATCGACGACGCCCGGAGGGCCGGTTATTCGCGGGCCCGGATTGACGGGGTTCCCGTAAGCCTGGACGAGGATATCAGACTTGATAAGCAGAAGAAGCACAGCATCGATATCACGGTAGACCGCGTGGTGGTGGGGCCGGGGATACGCAGCCGCCTTTCGGAATCGGTGGAAGCGGCCCTGGAGGCGGCGGACGGACTGCTGCTGGTGGCCGTCCAGGGCTCCGCCGGAAAGGAGGGCCCGGAAAACGGCGCGAACGGCGCGAATGGGGGAGGCGGCGCGGAAGGGACGGAGTGGACCGAACAGTTTTTCTCCCAAAAGAACGCCTGCCCGGATTGCGGAATTTCCATACCGGAACTTCAACCCCGGCTTTTTTCGTTCAACAACCCCTACGGCGCGTGTCCGGAGTGTTCCGGGCTGGGGGTTAAACTGGAATTCGACCCGGACCTGGTGATCCCCAACCGGGAACTTTCGTACAACGAAGGGGGCTGTGTCCCGTACAACCCCGAATCCCCCTGGTACCGCAGTAAATTTGAGGGCCTGGCCCGGCACTTTAAGTTCAGCCTGGATACCCCGTTCAAGAGCCTGCCCAAAAAAATTATGAACATCATCTTCTACGGCAGCGACGAGGAGATACGCTTCAAATACGAAAACCGGGACGGAAGCAATGCCTCGTCCTACAAGGCGGGTTTTTCCGGGATCCTTGATGAACTAAAGCGGCGTTACCTGGAAACCCAGTCGCCGGGGATCAAGGAATGGCTTGAACGGTTCATGAGCCAGAAACCCTGCGAAGCCTGCGGCGGCCGGCGGCTGCGGCCGGAGGCCCTGGGGGTAACGGTGGGACGGGGGGAGGGCGCCCTGAACATCCACCAACTGTCAAGCCTGTCCGTCAGCGATTCCCTGGTCTTTTTCAAGAATCTTTCCTTGAGCAAGCCTGAAAAGGAAATCGCCGCCCAGATTCTTAAAGAGATCAACGCCCGGCTGGGTTTCATGAAGAACGTGGGCCTTGACTACCTCAGTCTGGAACGGAAATCGGCCAGCCTGTCCGGCGGGGAGGCCCAGCGGATACGCCTGGCCACGCAGATCGGTTCCAGCCTGGTAGGGGTACTCTACATCCTGGACGAGCCCTCCATCGGCCTGCACCAGCGGGACAACCAGCGGCTCATCGACACCCTGCTCTACCTGCGGGATCTGGGGAATACCCTTATCGTCGTGGAACACGATGAGCAGACCCTGCGGACCGCGGACTACCTGGTGGACCTGGGCCCGGGCGCGGGGGTCCACGGCGGCAGAGTGGTGGCCCAGGGTACACCCCGCGAGGTAATGCGGGTACCGGAGAGCATTACCGGCCAGTACCTGGCGGGCAAAATCGCCATGCGGATCCCCCCCCAGCGCCGGCGGGGAAACGGCAAAAGCGTCCGCCTGGAGGGGGTAAGCGAACACAACCTTAAAAACATCGACGTGGAGATTCCGCTGGGGATCTTTACCTGCATTACGGGGGTTTCCGGTTCCGGAAAGTCCACCCTGTTAAGCGACGTACTGTACCCCGCCCTGTGTAACCGTATCTACGGAACCGCCCACCAGGAGGGACACTACAAAAAACTCCTGGGGGCCGAACACCTGGACAAGGTGATCGACATTGACCAAAGCCCCATCGGCAGGACCCCCCGGTCCAACCCCGCCACCTACGTGGAGGTGTTTGGGGAGATCCGCAACCTCTTTGCCGGGCTCCCCGACGCGAAGATACGGGGCTATAAGCCGGGGCGTTTCTCCTTCAACGTCCGCGGGGGCAGGTGCGAGAACTGTGAGGGGGACGGGACCATCAAGATCGAGATGAATTTCCTCCCCGACGTGTACATTGTCTGCGACGTGTGCAATGGCAAACGCTTTAACCGGGAAACGCTGGAGATACGCTACAAGGGAAAAAATATTGCCGATGTTCTGGATATGACCATCGAGGAAGCGGCGGATTTTTTTGCCCCCATCCCCCGGATTGCCCGTAAAATGGATACCCTGCTGTCCGTGGGCCTGGGCTACGTCAAGCTGGGCCAGTCAGCGCTTACCCTTTCCGGCGGGGAGGCCCAGCGGGTTAAACTGGCCCTGGAACTATCCCGGCGCGCCACGGGAAGGACCCTCTACATCCTGGACGAGCCGACAACAGGACTGCACTTTGCCGACGTGAAGCAACTGATGGAGGTTATTCAGCGCCTCGTCGATCAGGGCAACACGGTCGTGATGATCGAGCATAACCTGGACGTACTGCTCCAGGCGGATTACCTTATCGATCTGGGGCCGGAAGGCGGGGACAGGGGCGGTGAAATTATCGCCCAGGGGACCCCGGAAACGATCACCGGCCACCGTAATTCCTATACCGGCTTTTACATCAACCAGATGCTCTCAAAAAACGGAACATGAAAACCGCTTCAACAGCACGGATTTCCCAAAACTCCGTTTGTTGGGAACGCGGCTTGGCAATTTGTCTTGTGTTCGCGTTCTTCCTGTTGACCCCGGTCTTGCCGGCCCAGACGGAGGAACCTCCCGAATCTCCCGAAACCGAATCTCCCGAAACCGAAGCTGCTGAAACCGAAGCCGCCGAAACTGAAACCACCGAAGCGGAAGCCCCCCCGGCCCCGGAGGAAAGCGGCGGGACCGGACTAAGCGAAGAACGAGTCATTGAACTGGACATTAAAACCTCCACCCTTCAGGAACTTGCCGACTGGTGCCGGAGCCTGGGGATTTCCGAAGGGGGCGGCCGGGAAGAACTGGCGGCCCGCCTAATGGCGCACTACAACCTGGAAGACGATGAGGAGGCCGAAGCCGGACGCTTTATCATCATCGAATCCGCCCGCAGTACCGAGTATTTTACCCTGAACACCGTGGACGAAGAGTACGCCCGGCTCAGGGGAAACGTCGTCATAAGCCTGAAAGACGCGGAGGCCACCCACCGCATAAGCGCCCAGGAGGTACTCTTTAACCGTACCAGGAACCTGGTAACGGCGCGGGGCGGGGTCAGTTACGTGAAGGAGGAAGGCGATACCGTGGAGACCTTCCGGGGGGAATCGATAACCGTCAACCTGGATTCCTGGGCCACCACCCTGACCGACGGCATCTCCGAGCGGGCGCTTTCGGGCGACACGACCACCTACCGGTTCGAGGGAACCGTCATTTCCCGCAGCGAGGAAGAAGTAACCATACTCAAAGACGCGTCCATCACCAACGCGTCAACCAAAAATTCCTACTGGTCCCTGGACGCGACAAAACTGTGGCTCCTGCCCGGTTCGGATTTCGCGCTGCAGAACGCCGTCCTTAAAGTAGGGGAAATACCCCTGTTCTACCTCCCCTTCTTCTACTACCCCGCCGATGAGATCATCTTTCACCCGGTCCTGGGCTACCGCTCGCGGGAAGGTAACTTTATCCAGACCACCACCTACATCCTGGGCAGACCCAAGCCGGAGGACATCAAGGAAAGTTCCCTGACAAAAATACTGGGGAGCGGCGCGGGGATGGAAAAGGAACAGCACGGCATCTTCCTGCGGAGTACCGGTAAAAAGGCGGTGAACCCCACGGAGACAAGTTTAAAGGCCCTCCTTGACGCTTACAGCAACCTGGGCTTCTATGCCGGACTGGAAATGAAAAGCCCCGGCATCGGCATCCTCAAGAATTTTGAATTCTCCCTGGGCCTGGGGCGGACCAGGGACATCAGACCCGCCACCCTGTCCAGTTTCAGTTCGCTGGTCAGCGGCGCATCCTACACCCCCTATCCGCGCCTGGACGGGGAAAGCGACTGGAACAGCTCCCAGTTTTTTTCCTGGCAAATCCCCCTGCGCTACCGCTTTAAGACCACCGGTTCCATTTCCGGCAAAATGGGGGAACTGTCCTGGGAGTTCCCCTACTATTCAGACCCCTTTGTGGACCAGGATTTTCTTAACCGTTCGGAGTTTATGGACTGGTTCCGTGTTATCCAGGAAGGGGCCGCCGTGAACGAGACCACCAGCGACACAACACTTTCCGGTTACCAGTGGCGGCTTAGCGGACGAATCGCCGTCAGCGCCCCCAAGATCCTGGCCCCCTATCTCACCACCCTTTCGTTCTCGAATTTTTACAGTTCCCTCACCTTCAACTACCGGGACTCAGCACTCTATCAGGCCGCGGGGAATACCTACTCCCCCAGCCGGCGCTTTTATTTTCCCGATAAGTTAACCCTGTACTCCCTCAGCCTTGGCATTGGGGGAACCCCCCTCACGCTGGGAAACCCCGCCGCCTCAGGCACCGCCCAGGGCGAGGAAGCGGAAGACCCCCTAAAGGATACCGGAACCCTTAAGCCGCCCTGGGAGGAGCGGGAAACACCGGCCCCCCGCCAGGCGGCGGACCCCGCCAGCCTTGTACCCCCCGCCCTGGCACAGCGTTTTGATTTAGGCGGGAACAGCGGACCCCGGTTCAGCGTCGATTACCGGATCAACCCCGCGGCCATTTCCGAACTCCAGTACCGGACAGGAACAGTTCCCGGTACCGGCCGTTACCACTGGGAGGAGGCGGAAGACGTAAACTGGGAGGACATTTCCTCGGTCCTGTCCACAGTCCGGGGAGACGCCTACACCTCCTTTTCACTGAACGACCTCCAGGGGGCCTATACCAACACATTCAGACTAAGGGGGTCCGGGGCCTACCAAAACTACCTGTTCACCGACAGGGACGCGGAGGAATTCGCCTCCTCAACAGGCGTCCGGCAGGCCCTGGACCGGATCTACAACGCCACCTTTTTTACCACCGGTTACGACTATTCCGGCACGGTAAAGCCCCTGTACCGTAACGAAGTGTGGCGCGACACAAGCCTTTCCTATTCCTTTGACGGCCTTTTGGCAAAATCCGTCTTTGATACCACCTCCGTACCCGCCGTTACCACCGCGTCAGCGGCAATATGGGACGCCAAACCCCGCTGGGACATCGAATACGGGGCCTGGGACAAAGAACACCTGAACTCCCACCAGGTAAGCGCCGTTCTTAACGCCAATGTGATGGATAAGATCCAGAACCTTACCCTTACCCTGGCGCTGCCCCCCCGGGACGCCAGCCTGTCCGGAAATTTCACCACCCGGATATGGATTGGCGAATTCAACGCCAACATGCGGATACAGGAACCCTGGGAGGCGGAGAAACGCAAGCTGGATCCCCTGTACCTTACCGGTACCCTCCGCTTCGGCAGCCTGGGCTACCTTCGACACTACATGGTCTTCAACATGGACGAAAAAGAGTACCAAACCCTAACCACCCAGCTTTCCCTGTGGGGTTTTACCGCCGGCTTTACCGCGGTCCACGGCATACCCTACGAATTCGACTACAACCCCGCCACAATGGGCGGCGGCTGGGTCCGGCGCGGCGACCCCGTACTCTACCCCCAGGACCTGCGCCTAGGCTTCTCCAAATCCGTACCCACCCTGCCGTTTCAGGATAAACGCCTCTCCCTGGCCTTCAACGTTACCAGCTCCCTCCTTATCGATCTGCAACGCTACACCTACTCCCGCTTCGATATGAACCTGGGCTTTACGTTTAAGTTTCAGGACGTACTGGACCTTACGTTTTCTGTTACCTCGGACAACTCCGTGGTGTACCGCTACATACGGAACATACCCGGCCTGGAACTCCCCATCACCACCGTGGGGGAGACAAACGTCCTGCGGGACCTCCTCAACTCATTCCGCTTCGACAACCCCGCGCTCCGCACCGAATCCGGCTTCAAACTCAAGTCCCTCAACGTTAAGGCCACCCACTACATGGGGGACTGGAACGCGACACTGGGAATTGGACTGGCCCCCTACCTCAAACCCGCCGGCACCCCCGGCGGCATCCCCGCGTACCAGTTCAACACCCAGATTTCGTTTGTCGTACAGTGGCTCCCCATCAGCGAGATCAAGTCCGAACTCGCCGTGGACAAAGACCAGTGGGTGTTCAAGTAGGGGGGAGGCAACTTTGTTGCCCGGCCTCCCCCCTCGCTCCAGCCCGGCTAACGCCGGTCTTACGCTACCCCCCTCTCCGGGGGTTCTGCCCCCGGACCCCCGCAGGGTTCGCCCGTAGAGTTCGCCCGTAGACCCAAAAACAACAAAAAATTCATAAAAAAGTCAAAATTCCCTTGACACCCCGCTTCCCCCATGCTATATTGAAATTGATTAGTTGAAAGGGCCAATACCCTGCCCGGACTTAAGCCCGGGCATAGTGCGCGGCAAAGGTGGAAAACGGTGT
>JAIRND010000028.1 GCA_031258225.1 Treponema sp.
TACTCCCCCCCCCCCCACCCCCCCCATATCGTTATTTTTCGTACATAAAAATCCGCCAAGCTGCAATTCCATTAGTTATTTCCTCTCCTCTTATTCCGGCTCCTGCTTTGGGTTCATCGCGTGCGCATACATGCGTCCGCGTAACCATATATTTTTTCAGGAGGGCTCTATGAAAAAGCTCACAGTTCTGTTTCTTTTCTGTATGGCGGTCTCCGCCGTTTTTATGACCGGATGTAAACCTAAAAGCGGGACCGCCGCGGGGACGAGTACTGGTTCGGGCCGCTTGGCCAACGGCGATGTAACCCTGTCGATGTTTTTTTACGGCGGTATCAGCAGATGGGCGACGGATTTTACCTACAGGAACAATACCTTTACCAAAAAACTCGTGGACGATACGGGCGTCAACGTTGATGTTACCGCTATGAGTTACGCCGATTCCGAACAGCGCCTTAACGTGATGCTGAACGCGGGGGATTATCCCGAAGTTATTTTCGGCAAGGGTTTTTCCATCAACGAATTGAGCTATTACGGCAGCCAGGGAATTTTTATTCCCCTGGACGACTACCACATGGAAAATTACAAAAACATAGGGGAAGCCCTTAGCCGGTACCCCCTGCTTACCCGGCTGATCCGGGGCGCGGACGGGAAAACCTATGCGCTCCCGAGGGTTTCCGAATGTCTCCACTGTCTCTACCGATCCGGCAGAACCGCCTACTACATGCCCTTTGTCCGGGACAACAACCTCAAGATGTTCGAGACGTACGATGAATTTGTGGACTACCTCCGCTGGGTCAGGGACAACGACGCCAACGGGAACGGCGACAAAACCGACGAAATCCCCATGATGTGGGCGTCGAATCAGACCATCAACGCGATTACCTTTTTCGCGAGAAACTACCTGCCATACGTTGACGGCGGCATAGCCCTGGTAAACGGCAAAGTTACGGAACAGTACAAGCTGAATGAATTCAGGGAAACCCTTAAGTTTATGGCGACTATGTACAAGGAAAAACTCATCGCCCCGGATTCCTTTACCATGACCAGCGAGGAAGCCAGGGCCCTGGTCAACCGGGAAACGCCCATTGTCGGCGCCTTCGGTCATACACAGATGAACGCCATAATGACTACCAACTCGCCCCGGTGGGTCCAGTCCTTTATCACGCCAACCCTGAAAGGGAAGAACGGGGTAATGTACGCTTCCAATTTTGCCCCCTGGCAGAGTCTTTCAAATTATATGGTCATTACGGACAAGTGCAAGAACCCCGAGATCGCCATTGGCCTTTACGATTATCTGATGGAATTTGAGACCGAACTGAACAGCGGTTTCGGTCCCCGGGGGGATTTTTGGGACTGGCCCGACGAGGGGGCGCTGGGCCTAAACGGTTTACCCGCCCGGTATAAAATGCTCAGATCATCGGGAGAAATCCCCGCCAATCTGGTCTGGAGCGATTCGAGCGCCATGGGCGCCTTTTATAACGAGTACCGGTACGGCCTCCAGGGCGTTGATGTGGAAGATATCCTGAAATGGCTTAATACCGGCGATCCCTCGCTTTTGGACAGAATGGTGGCCTCGGCTTCCTATAACGAAGCCCACAACTACCTGGCGAGCCAGCAGGCGGAAGTCTATAAAATGTCCGACGATCTGTTTATTCCGCCCATCGGCTACAACGACGAAGACGATACCCGCATGGCGGATATAAACGTCAGTCTTGGCTCGTACCTTAGCCAATCCTGGGTGGAGTTTATTACCGGCGTCAGAAACATTTACCGCGATGCCGACTGGAATACCTACCTGCGGGAAATCGATCAGCTTGGCGGTGCCGAAAAGGCCGCCATTATTCAGAAATATCTCAACTAGCGGAAGGGGGACCCCGGTTATGAAACAAAAAACACCTAATCCGTCATTGCCAAATCACCGCACCGGCCTTTGGCGCGCGGTATGGAATGTCCGGGGTCTCTACCTTCTTGCGGCTATCCCCATAACATACGTGATTATTTTCAATTATGTTCCCATGTACGGGGTGTTCATGGCCTTTAAGCGGTTCCAGCCCCGCCTGGGGGTTTGGGGCAGCCCCTGGGTTGGGCTTTACCACTTCCGGCGGCTTTTTTCTTCTCCGAATTTTTACAGTACCCTGCGGAATACCCTTACCCTGAGTATCTACGGCCTTATCGCGGGCTTTCCTTTCCCCATTATCATGGCCCTGTGCATCAACCACTTTATCCTTAAACGGTTCAGCAAAATTGTCCAGACCGTAACCTTTGCCCCCCATTTCCTTTCCGCCGTCATCCTGGTAGGCTTTATCGCCCAGGTTCTGTCCCTGCGCATCGGCATCGTCAATACCATTCTGAAAAACTTGGGGTTAGAACAGATCAACTTCCTGGGAAAACCGGAGATTTTTCCCCATGTCTATGTCTGGTCCGGAATATGGCAGAACGCCGGGTATTCGGCGATTATCTATATCTCGTCCCTGGTGGCGGTGGACCCCAATCTGCATGAAGCGGCTGTCATTGACGGCGCTAATCTCTGGCAGCGGATCTGGTACATAGATCTGGCGACTATACGGCCCATCATCGTTATCATGCTTATCCTGAGTATGGGCGGTATCCTGGGAACCAACTTTGAGAAAGCCTATCTTTTGCAGAATCCCCTCAACATCGAAACATCAGAGGTTATATCAACCTATGTGTACAAGGTGGGCCTGGCCTCAAGCCGGCCCGATTATTCTTTTGGTACGGCTATCGGCCTTTTCCAGAATGTGATCGGGGTGATCCTCACCCTGACGGTAAATAAAATCGCCAATTTGCTTACCGGGGAGGGTATGTTCTGATGCTGCGGAATTTCAGACGGCTTTCTTTTGCCGACAAGGTATTCCACGCGGTCTGCTTTGGCTACCTGCTGCTTGCGGGACTTATGGTGGCGTATCCCATGCTGTACATCATCGCCTGTTCCTTCAGTTCCACCGACGCTATCGTTCAGGGAAAGGTATTCCTGTGGCCGGTGGACTTTCAGTTTACTCCCTATAAAACGGTATTAACCTATCCCCTACTGATGAGCGGTTTTTTCAATTCTATTTTTTACGCTGCCGGGAGTACCGCTGTGGCGGTGTCCCTGCTCTTCCTGGCGGCCTATCCCATGTCCCGGAAAGACATGCCGGGCAGGAAAATACTCCTGGCGTTCTTTATAATAACCATGTACTTCTCGGGCGGCATGATCCCCGGTTATATGCTGATGCGGAATCTGCATCTCCTGGGGAGCCGCTGGGTTTTGGTTATCGGCGCGGGTTTTTCCTGTTATAACATGATAATTATCCGTTCCTACTTTCAGAACAGCCTTCCTTTGGGCCTGCTGGACGCGGCCCACATAGACGGCTGTGGGGACGTGGCCTTCTTCTTTAGAATAGCCCTTCCCCTGGCAACGCCGGTAATCGCCGTCATGGTGCTTTTCAATGTGGTAGGAAGCTGGAACAGTTATTTTGGCGGAATGCTGTACCTTACCAAACCGGATACGTTCAACTTTCAGATGATTCTCCGGGATATTCTTTTTGTTGCCCAGATACCGCCGGAAATGGTTCAGACCATAGACCCGGAACGCCTGGCGGAATCCTATAACCTTCTACAGCAGATCAAATATTCGGTCTTGGTAGTCGGCGCTGCGCCCATGATGGTACTGTACCCCTTTATACAAAAGTATTTTATCCGCGGCATTATGATAGGCTCACTCAAGGAATAGATATGGAAAGCCAACATGAGGAGTAAATATGTCATACCAGGACGGATGGGACGCCCTTAACCTGCGCATGCCGGCGCGGGTACCCCACTACGAACCGTCGCTATACCAGCATTGGGGTGTGCTCAAGCGTCTTACGGGGATTGAAGTACGGCCCGATTCGGACGCGGAGGCCAAACTCAATGGTTCCCGGAAACTGGTTAAGCTGTTCAACTACGATTATATTTTCTCGATACTTATCGATGCCGGGGTTTTCGGGGACAAGCGTACCGACATGGGCCACGCCGCCTACCAGGCGGGAGGTACGGATTTCCGGCAGGCGGGCAAGACCCTCTATAACGACCCCGAAGATGCCCTCAAGTTCGACCCCTGGGAACTCTACGGCGTAGTGGACGAAAAAAAGGCGATAGCCGATTTTAACGCCCACTGGGAAAGCCGCAAGGCCGCCTTCCCCGATGTGCTCAACATGACGGGTATCTACGTTACCTGCATGTCGGGGCTTATCGACATTTTCGGCTGGGACATGCTCCTGGAGGCCGCCGGAACGGATCCTGACGGGTTCGGCCAGGTAGCGAACCGCTACACCGATTGGATGCTCCAGTACACCCGCGCCCTGGCCAAGTGCGATTCCCCGGTGGTGATGATCCACGACGATACCGTGTGGACATCGGGGGCCTTTATCCACCCCGGCTGGTACCGGCGGTATATCTTCCCCAACTATCTGAAACTTTTCGCGCCCCTCAAAGAGGCGGGGAAACTGATCATGTACACCTGCGACGGGAACTACACGGAGTTTATTGACGATGTGGTTGCCACCGGTGTCAACAGCCTGATGATGGAACCGTCCACCGATATGGCCTATGTGGCGGAAAAATACGGGAAAACCGTGGCTTTCGTGGGCAACGCCGATACCATGGTTCTGCTTATGGGCACGAAAGAAGAGATCCGGGCGGAAGTGAAACGCTGTATGGACATCGGCAAAAAGTACCCCGGTTATTTTATGTCCGTGAGCAACCACATACCGCCCAATACCCCGGTGGACAGTGTGCTGTATTACAAGGACGCCTTCGAGGAAATGGGAAAAAGGTAAGGAGGATTTTGATGGCAAAAACAGTGGAAACCGGGGTTTGGCGGAGACGGTGGAACAACCGCGAACTTTACTTCCTCCTTCTTATCCCCGTAGTTTATGTTATCATATTTAACTATGTCCCCATGTACGGGGTTATCATGGCCTTTAAGGACTACCAGGTCCGGCGGGGTATATGGGGCAGCCCCTGGGCGGGATTCTATCACTTCCGCCGTTTCCTGAGTTCCCCGAATTTTTTCGCCATTTTACGGAACACCCTCGGACTCAGCATCTACGGTCTCATTGCCGGGTTTCCCTTCCCCATCATCCTGGCCGTATTCGTTAATCATAGCCGGCGCCGGACGCTGAAGAAAACTATCCAGTCCATCACCTTTGCGCCTTATTTTATTTCTTCCGTCATTCTTGTAGGTCTGATTATCCAAATCCTGGGGATGAGAACCGGCGGGATAAACATACTGCTTTCCGCCCTGGGGCAGCGGGAAATAAATTTTATGGCTTCTACCACCGCCTTTCCCCATATCTACATCTGGTCCGGCATCTGGCAGGGTACCGGTTATAGCGCCATCATCTATATCTCGACTCTGGCCGCGGTGGACCCCAACCTTCACGAGGCGGCCCTTATCGACGGAGCTAATCTTTGGCAGCGAATTTGGCATATCGACTTAACCACCATCAGGCCCATCATCATTATCATGCTTATCCTGAGCATGGGGGGCATCCTGGGAAGTAATTTTGAAAAAATATACCTCTTGCAGGTTCCGCAGAATATCAGCGTTTCGGAGGTTATCGCCACATACGTCTATAAAGTGGGCCTTGGAAACGGCGGCAGGCCGGACTTTTCTTTTGGTACGGCCATCGGTCTGTTTCAGAATGTGGTGGGGATCATCCTTACCCTTACGGTGAACAGGATCGCCCGGACCCTTACCGGGGAAAGCATGTTTTAGGAGGGGACATGGCTAAACAACAGAGTTTGAAAAAAAACACCGTAATGGCGGTGGGGCTTTCTTCTTCGGACAAGGTTTTTCATCTGGTTTGTTCCTTCTGGCTTATCCTGTCGGGGATTTTGGTTTTCTATCCCCTTTTCTATGTGGTGATCTGTTCTTTTAGCAGTACCGATGCGGTACTCAGCGGGAAAGTTTTTCTCTGGCCGGTAGATTTCCATCTGAACGCCTATAGAGGTGTATTCCGGCACGCCCTGCTCCGGAGCGGTTTCTTCAATTCCCTTTTCTATGTAGCCGGCGGGACCGTAGTCGCGGTGTCCCTTGTTCTGTTGGCGGCCTATCCCCTGTCCCGGCGGGATCTGACGGATCGCCGTTTTTTTCAGACCTTTTTTGTGATCACCATGTTCTTTTCCGGCGGCCTTATACCTTCTTATCTTCTCATGCGGGATCTTCACCTGATAGGCAGCCGCTGGGCGCTCATTATAGGAGCCGGGTTCTCCTGTTACAATATGATCATTGTTAAAACCTGGTTCCAAAGTTCCCTGCCCTCCGGCCTTCTGGACGCGGCCCATATAGACGGCTGCGGTGATTTGCAATTCTTTTTTCGCTTCGCCCTGCCCCTGTCCACGCCGGTAATTGCCGTCATGGTTCTCTTTAATGCCGTAGGAATTTGGAATAGTTATTTCGGCGCCATGTTGTATCTGACACGGCCGGAAACTTACAGTTTTCAGCAGGTACTTCGGGATCTCCTGTTTATCGCTTCCGCGCCCCAGGAACTCCTTGTTCAAATGGATCCTACGGAAATATCCACCCGGCTGGATCTGATGACCCAGCTCCGGTACGCGGTACTGATAGTAGGGGCCCTGCCCATGATGCTCCTCTACCCTTTCATCCAGAAATACTTTATCCGGGGAATGATGATAGGTTCCCTGAAGGAGTAACCCTCTTGTGGTGTTAATCACGGTTACCGTGATGACATAAATTTTTATTAAGGAGAACGAGATGAAAAAGCTTATGATTTTTTTCTTAAGCGTCGTAATGGTTCTTCCGGCATTTGCCGGGGGAAGAAGCGCGGGAACCGGTGCATCAGGCGGAACCAGCCGGATCGGGGAGAAGGGCTCAATCCCTCTGGCAGCCAACAAACCGGTACTGACCATGTTTATCCCCGGAATGTACGCGGATAACCTGACCAGCGTTGATTACAGGGATAACGCCTTCACAAAAAAAATTGTAGACGAAACCGGTATCCAGCTTCAGGTTACTTCTACACCCGGGGCGGACGCCATGGAACGGCTCAACCTTATGCTCAATACCGGCGACTACCCCGACATTATCTTTTCATATTACTGGGATATCGATTTTGACTACTACGGCAGGCAGGGTATCTTTATCCCCCTGGATGAAAATGAACTCAGGACCTTCCCCTATATCAAAAGGGCGCTTGATGTCTATCCGGCGGCAATGGATAAGATGGTGGGCACGGACGGCAATATTTACGGGCTGCCGTATATTGATGTCTGTAATCACTGCGTCCAGGCAAACGGCCGGACCTGGTATTACATGCCCTGGATACGAGACAATAACCGGAAAGTACCGGAAACCGCCGCGGAATTCACCGAGTATCTGCGCTTTGTAAAAAACAACGACCTGAACGGTAACGGCAGAAGGGACGAGGTCGGGTTGGCGTTCTCTTCAGGCGCGCTTCCGAATGTTATTTCATTTTTCGCCAAGTCTTTTATGCCCTATGTGGGCGGTTATGCCCTGGACAGCAGCAGGAGAATCATCGAGGAGCACCGGGATGACCGGTTCCGGGCGGCCCTTGCGTATATGGCGGAACTCTACAAAGAGGACCTTATCGTAGAAGATTCCTTTTCTATGACCGGGGAACAGTTACAGGCTTTGGCCAGGCAGAACGATCCGACCGTGGCGGTTTTGGGGGACACCTGGTTAAATGGCGTTATTCTCTACGGGACCGAAAGATTAACGGATTATTTCCAGTTACTGCCCATGAAGACCGCCGGCGGCCAGCGCTACGGTATAAACAACGATCCCTGGTCTTCTATTGGGGTACGGTACTTTATTACGGATAAATGCAAGGACCCGGAACTGGCTATCGCGCTCTACGATTACTTCCAGCGCGATGATGTTCTCAAGAGCGCCTACGGTCCCAAAGGGGTGTTTTGGGACGATCCCGATCCGGGAGCTTTAGGAGCCGATGGAAAGTCGGCTTACTGGAAGTGGCTTGTCTCCTTCGGCGTCGAACCGCTGAACAGCCATTGGGGGAACGGATCGCCCCACGTGTGGCTTCCCGAAATGCGCCTGGGTATCCAGGCCAACGACGTGGATACGGCTATAAAGTACCTGACCACGGGTGATAAAAGTCTGAAAGCCGCTGTCCAGGCGAATCCTTCTTATGAAGCGACTATCCTGTGGGAATACACCGCCGGGGAGGCGAAAAAAATCGCCATTCCCGACGAACTGTTTGTCCCGCCGGCGGTTATGAGTACCGCCGACAATACCAGAATTGGGGATATTGAAGCGGTACTTAATCCCTATAAAAATCAGGCTTGGGTTGAATTTATCACCGGAGTACGGGATATCAACAACAACGCCCAGTGGAACGCCTATCTTGCGGACCTGGACCGTCTGGGTTCCAAAGAACTGGTAAGTATCAGGCAAAAGTATGTAAAATAGCAGCGTCGATACCCCCCGGGAAACCGGGGGTTGATGAACTGGCGTTTGCGGGTTTCCTGCCTAAGCGCCGGGAGGTTTATCATGTATAACGCAGACAAGGATTTAGCGATCCATTTGGGAGAGAAGGTAAATCCTCCGGGAACCAGGAACAGTATTGTGTACTGGCTTCAAAAACAGGTTGCCAAAGAATCCTTAAAACTGAAACGGGATTTTGCTTCCCGTGATGAATGGGAATCCTGCAAAGCCGGATTACGGAAGAAACTCATTGATACTATCGGCTTCCCTCAATTTCCGGCGGCTAAACCGGGGTGTATCCGGGCGCGGATACGCCTGGGAGAAGACGTAGTGGTGGAACGGGTAGACGTATACGCCGATGAGGATTACGCGATTCCCGCCTTTGTTTTTTCACCGCTAAACCCTCCCAGGAAAGCAATGCCCGCCTTGATCTGGAGCCCCGGCTGGCCCCAGACAAAATGGGAAAAAAGCTATGAACTTTTCGGGGAACGCATGGCTAAACAGGGCTTTGTGGTTCTTATACCGGACCACGCGCCCTTTGGCGAAACGGCGGAACAGAATCAGGAACTCCTATCGCGGACTACCCTGGTAAATTCCGCGGGGATGCTGATAGGCATAAGCCAGCTCGCCTTCCGGGCGGCTGAAAACATCCGGTGTAAAGAATACCTCAAACAGCGGGCGGATGTGATGCCTGATAAAATCGCCTTGGCGGGTTTATGCCAGGGAGGACAGGATACCTGGCTTGCCGCGGCCATTGACGACGAATTCTGCGCCGCCGCGCCGTTTTGCGCCCAATCGACATTCACCGTTCACATGACGGAAATGTCGAGTTACCGGGTTAACGGGGATCCTACGCCGTTCCCATTCGGGATATTAAAAGTCTGTGATGTGGAGCATCTCTTTGGTTGTATCGCTCCCCGCCCTCTCCTTGTCCGGTCAAACCTGCCCGACGACTGGTGGCCAATCAGCGGCTTTGACGACATCGAGAGTTTTACGAGGAAAATATATAAACTCTACGGGTGTGAAGATAAAATAGATTTCCGGGCTGAGGTTAACGTCCACGACCTTTACGGACCCTTTGCGGACGCCCTGGAAGAATTTCTCAAGAAGGTTTGTCAATAATACAAAGGAGTGATGAAATGAATCAGTTTTCTGTGTTTACCAAGCCGTGGAAAACCCAAAGCCTGGAGGAACTGGGCGCCCTTGTGAGGGACATGGGTTTCGACGCGGTGGAGTATCCCCTGCGGGACGGCTATCAGGTCCAGCCGGCGGAGGGGGTAAAGGGCATAGTCAGGCTTGCCGGGACTTTGAAAAAAGCCGGCGTGGCGGTAACAAGCCTGGCTGCGGGCACTGACGAGGCGGTTTTTGAGGGCTGCGGCGAGGCGGGTATACCGGTTATCAGGATATGCCAGGGCTTTAACCGCGGTCTGGGTTTCCGTGAGAACATGGACGCCCTCCGGCGGAAGTACGACGCTGTCCTTCCGTACTGCCAAAAGTACAAGGTTACTTTGGGAATACAAATGCACTACGGCATGGCGGACATTACGTGTTCCTACGATACCTTCATACTCCTTCAAGACTACGATCCCGCGTATATCGCCGCTGTTTGGGATGCGGGCCATTCGGGGCTTGCGGGCGAAAACCCCCGGTACGCCCTGGACTGCCTGTGGGACAGACTCTGTATGGTCAATTTCAAGGCGGCCTACTGGTTCCGCAGTAATCCTGCTGCCCTGGCCGGGGAAGCCCAATGGGATGCCAACTGGGTTACGGGACCCAACGGCATGTCCAGTTGGAAAATCGCGGTGGACTACCTCAAACAACGTGGTTATACGGGAACCGTTTGTCTTCCCGCGGAATACAGCGACGAATCCAATGTGGAAAAATACGCCAGGGAAGACAGGGCGTACATTAAAGGACTTTTTGGAGGCTGATATGAAACCGTTAAAAACAGTAATGATCGGTGCCGGGAGCCGGGCGAACCAGGTTATTTATCCGGCTTTTCACCATTTACAAAGCCGGGGCAAGGTTGATATAACCGGTATCTGCGACATTGATATGGAGCGGCTGGCGGCCACCGCGGACAAGTACGGCATCAAAAACCGTTACGGAGCGGGGGGCGTATTTGATTATCAGAAGATGATAAGGGACCTTAAGCCCGATGCCGCGGTGGTTATCGGCCAGCCGAATATCATGTACGATATATGGATGTGGTGCCTCCAGGCGGGACTTCACCTCTATATCGAAAAACCCATGGCGCTGACTATCCACCAGGCCAGGGCGCTGGCCGCCGTGGCAAAACAAAAGGGCCTGGTTACCCAGGTAAGCCTTCAGCGGCGCTACACCCCCATGATCCAACAACTCCGGGAGGAATGTCTTAAACGGGGCCCTATGACCCATGTGGTCTGCAAATTCTACAAAAGCGAAATCAGGGATTACCTGTGCTGCCGGGATCACATGATGGACGACTCGGTTCACGCTATAGATACCCTGCGCTGGATGGCCGGTTCGGAAGTAGTAAAAGTAGACAGTTTTACCGGACGGGCGGGGGTTATCGACATCAACGTGATCATGGCCCAGCTCACCTTCGCCAACGGCTGTGTGGGACACCTTATGAACAACTGGTCATCGGGAAAACGGATTTTTGCGGTGGAAATGCACGCGCCCGGAATATTTGTGGAAGCGGAGCATGAGGCCAAGGGGTACATGTACACGGACGGGAATTTGACCCCCGCAGTGTTTGACACCGCCGAAGCCGCGCAAAGCGGGGAAGTCTATATTTATACCGGCGTTCTTGCGGCGGCGGAAGATTTTGTGGATCACTGCCTGAACGGGGGCCAGCCGATGAGCTGTTTTGAAAATACGGTAAACACCATGAAGGTAGCCGAGGTCATTCTTGCCCAATCTTTAATCGGGGAAGGATTGTAAGGAGAGATTCAAATGCGGGATACCACAGTTACTCCAGGGGACAAACTCATCCTTCGGGAGCTTGCCAAAGAGTACGCTGAAATTGCGGCGTTGGACGTGAACCGGGAGCGGGAACGCCGCATAAGGGACATCCACAGCCTTAAAAAAGATGTCCGCCCCATCGTCTGGTTTGAACAGATACCCTGGCACGAACTCAACGGGACCGGGGAACTCTCCCTTCGCTGCCAGGGGGATTTCGCCCGGGGTATGGAAAACCATATCCGGCAGACCTTGTTCCGCTGGAAGCATTTCCAGGGCGACATGGTGGTGGAGGATGTGTACTACATCCAGAAAGCCTACGGCGATTCCGGGTTTGGTATGAGCGTACAGGAACAAACCGCCGCCACGGATTCCAACAACAACATTATTTCCCATCATTACGAGGATCAACTGGACAGCGAGGAAAAACTGGACTTGTTAACCCTGCCCGTGGTTCAAAGTTACCCCGAAAAAGACAAGGCCAACCTCGAAGCCGCTCAGGAGATTCTGGACGGCATTATGCCGGTACAATTGCGGGGATACGGCATTGAGTACCGGCCCTGGGATTACATCTCCCGCCTGCGGGGGGTAACGAACTGTCTTATGGACATGATGGACCGGCCTGAACTTATCCACAAGACCATGGAGAAATTCCGCGATATTTTCACCGCCCGGAACGAACAGATGGAAGCCCGGGGTCTTTTGGATTCCCGTTTCCCCCAGATGAACTGTACCCCCGCCTATACCGATGATCTTCCGGCCTCCGGCCATGCCGGCGGCCCGGTACGGTTAAAAGACGCCTGGGTCTGGAGTACGGCCCAACTTTTCGTGTCCGCCTCCCCGGCCATGAACGACGAGTTCAATTTGCGGTACCTTTTGCCTTTTATAAGCCGCTGCGGCCTTGCGCATTACGGCTGCTGCGAACCGCTGCACAATGTTATCTCCTATTTGCGGAAGATACCCAATCTGCGGAAGATAAGCGCAAGCCCCTGGACGCGCCTGCGGGAACAGGCGGAACAGATGGGGGGCGATTACGTGCTGTCCCGGAAACCGAACCCCGCGTTTGTGGCGGGCGCGATTAACGAAGATGTTATAAAAAAAGAAATTACGGAAACCATTGAGGTATGCCGGGAAACCGGGACGCCCTTTGACTACACGTTGAAGGACATAAGTACCGTCAACTACAAGGTAAGCAATCTGACGGAATGGGGAAACCTGGTAAGCGCCGTTATCGACCGGTACTACAACTGATTTTTACGAAGGAGGACGGCGATGACCGCACGGGAACATTTTCACGCAATACTCAAAGGCGAAAGCGACAGGCCCGGTTTCTGGCACGGCAGCCCCCATGAGGAAAGCAAAGCTAAACTGTACCCCTATTTTAACGTAACCGATGATTTTGAACTGGGACTCAGGCTGGGGTCCGTATGCCG
>JAIRND010000094.1 GCA_031258225.1 Treponema sp.
GCCGTGGTTCCCCCGTCCACCGGCAGGGCGGCGCCGTTAATAAAGGCCGCCTCATCGGAGGCAAGGAACAGGGCCGCGGCGGCCACATCCCCCGCGGCGGCAAGACGGCCCAGGGGCACCTCCCCCAGGCGTTCTATTTTGCGATCTGGGTCTTTGAACAGTTCCTGTACCAGGGGAGTGTCCACCGTGCTGGGGTGGAGGCTGTTGCAGCGGATATTATCTTTGGCATAGCGTACCGCCACGGATTTGGTAAGCAGGGTAAGGGCGCCTTTGGTAACGGTGTAGGCCTCCGTGGTGTAACGGTGGCCGACAAGGCCGCAGACTGATGACATATTGATGATAACCCCGCCGCCGCGGCGGCGCAGCGCGGGAATTGCATGCTTACAGCCCAAAAACGGCCCTTTAACGTTGACCGCCAGCATGGCATCCAGGTTTTCCACCCGCATCGCTTCGATAGGTTCCCGGATATTGATTCCCGCGTTGTTTACCAGGATGTCCAGGCCCCCCCGCTCTTCCACCCGCGCCATGGCGGCGATCCAGCTTTCCTCACGGGTAACGTCAAGGGGGACAAAGGAGGCCCGCCCGCCGCCAGCGGCAATATCTTGGACCAGGGCCCTCCCGGCCTTCCCCTGGGTTTCAAGATCGGCAATGAAGACCAGGGCCCCTTCAGCGGCAAAACGCCGGGCAATGGCCGCGCCAATCCCCTGGGCTCCCCCGGTAATCAGGGCCGTCTTGGCCTCCAGCCGGGCCGTCACTTTACCCTCCCCAGGGCCCGCTTCACGGCCCGGTACACATGCTCAGAGGATAGACCGAAGCGTTCAAGGAGTTCTTCATAGTCCCCGGCGGAAGTTCCAAAGGCATCGTCAATCGCCACCTGTTCAAAGGGCAGGGAGTACGTTCCCATCAGGATAGAAGCGACGGCCTCCCCCATGCCGCCACTTTTAACCGCCTCCTCGGCGGTGACCACGGCCCGCTTTCCCGCCGCGTATTTCAGTACCTCCGCCGCCGGCAGGGGCTTCAAGGTACTAACATTGAGGACCTGGACTCCAATTCCCTCGGCCCTAAGTCTGGCCGCGGCTTCCATGGACTGGCGTACCATAACCCCGGTAGCGTACAGCGCCGCATCCGCCCCTTCGCTAAGGGGGTAGATTTTACCGATTTCGTAGTCCCCCCGCGCCGGGGTATACACCGGCAGATCGTTCCGGTTGATCCTGATATACACCGGGCCCCGGTACGCGATGACCGCAGGGATCATCTTTTTAACTTCCGCCGCATCCGCCGGGTTAAGGACCACCATGTGGGGCAGGGTCCGGATAATATTACCGTCCTCTACGGACTGGTGTGTCTTCCCGTCCCCGTAATCCGAAAGGCCGCAGCTTGAACCCACCAGTTTTACGTTGGCCTGGGGTATCGCCACTGAACAGCGAATCTGATCGTAGGCGCGGCCCGCGGCAAAAACCGCGAATGTGCCGGTAAAAGGTATCTTTCCCGCCAGGGCCAGACCCGCCGCGGTGGATGTCATGTTCTGTTCGGCTATACCCATCTCAAAGTAACGTTCCGGGTAGACGGCCTTGAACATGCTGGACATGGTGGACTTGCCCAGGTCCGCTTCAAGAACAACAATATCACTGTGGAGCTTACCCGCCTCCACCAGCGCTTCTCCGTAGGCTTTCCGCAGATTCATCAGTTCCATTACAGGGCCGCCTTTGCCGCTTCCAATTCCGCCAGCGCTTTGTTATAGGTTTCCTTGTCCAGAATGCCGTTATGGTAGGCGGCGCTGCCCTCCGCGAAGGAGAAGCCCTTGCCCTTAACCGTGTCCAGGATGATCAGTGCGGGCCTGCCCCGTACCCGTTCCGCCGCTTCAATGGCGTCGATGATTGACGCGGGATCATGGCCCGCCGCCGGGATAAGCTCCCAGCCGAAGGCCCGCCATTTTTCATCCAGGGCGGGGATATTAAAGGTATCCGCGGTAGAACCCGTGGCCTGGACCTTGTTCCAGTCGATAAAGGCGGTCAGGTTATCAACTTTGAAGTTGGCCGCCGCCTGGGAAGCCTCCCAGATTTGGCCTTCGGACTGTTCGCCGTCCCCCATGATCACGAAAACCCTGGCAGGATTCTTATCAAGCCGCAGGGCCAGGGCCATGCCCAGACCCACGGAAAGTCCCTGGCCCAGGGAACCGGTAACCGCCTCAATCCCCGGTATGCTTAAATCGGGGTGCCCCTGGAGGAGGCCGTTCAGGGTTTTCACCCGCCGCAGCTCCTCCCGGGGAAAGAAGCCCTTTTCGCAGAGGGCCGCGTATTGGATCAGGGCGGCGTGGCCTTTTGAAAGGACAAGCCGGTCCCTGCCGGGATCGCGGTAATTATCTTTGCTGATGTTCATTCGGTGGAAGTAGAGGACCGCCATGGTCTCCGCCAGGGAGCTTGAACCCCCCAGGTGGCCCGCGGCGCCGACACCGATCATCTCCACAAGATCCCGGCGCAGTTTGATCGCCAGGGATTTAAGTTCCCGCACTACTTCGCTGTCTGCCATGAATACCTCTCCGGACAATAGAATAATAAAATTATGAACAGGCCGGATACATTGTAACCCAGGTCTGCGGCTTCCTGAAAAATATTCAGCGCTGTGGATATTGGACTTTTTCAAGAACCCGGTTGGTTCTCTGCCAAGCTATGCATGGCTTACAAGCTATGTTTGGCTGCCAAGCATAGCTTGGCTTACAGGTCTTCCAAAAAACGCGGATTTCTGGCAAAATCCGTGTTTTTTTGTTTTTTTAAGCGGTTGTTGTTCAAAAACTGAAGTTTTTGAACAACTCTATTCGTGTTGCTCTGCACGCGAAAGCGCTATGCGCTTTTCTTTTTCGCCTTTACCAGGATTCGTATTTTTTTTAGGGTTTCCTCTGAAAGGAGATGTTCCATCTTGCAGGCGTCCTTCTCCGCGGTTTCCCCGCTTACCCCCACCACCTCCTGCAAAAAATTGGTAAGAAGGCTGTGGCGGTCCCGAATCTCCATGGCCCGGATCACGCCTTTCTGCGTAAGAGTCACAGTCCGGTAACGTTCATGATCCAAATAGCCCTGCTCTTCCAGGATTCTGAGGGCCGTAAGCACAGAAGGCTTACTCACACTCAGGCGGGCGGCAATATCCGTTACCCGGACTTCCCCTTCATCGGAGAGAAAACTAACCATTTCAAGATAATCTTCCAGCGATTGAGTCATTTATTAAACAGTTTGAGGGAAAAAGGGGGACTT
>JAIRND010000112.1 GCA_031258225.1 Treponema sp.
GGGCGTATCAATGGCCGGTAGTATAATAGTGTTCATTTGGCATGCCGTAAACAAAAAGAGGGAAATATTGAACAACGTAGTTTTTTCACCGCAAGCACTGAAAATCAAGCCGGTGCTAGTGTAAATGAGCGGTCACGGAATAACGAAACGTCAATTTTCGATGTTGTGCTGCCCGATGAGGCGGATATTAGAAAGTACCCGGGAGGGCAAGAAGTTGTTGATCAAATCAGGGAGTTCGAATAAAAATGCGGTTTTTTAACA
The DNA here is from genome assembly GCA_031258225.1 of Treponema sp. Lineage (GTDB taxonomy): Bacteria > Spirochaetota > Spirochaetia > Treponematales > Breznakiellaceae > JAISFT01. Next base: position 262 of record JAIRND010000112.1, read on the forward strand.
CCACCGGTCCTTCTTTCCCTGAAGACCACTATATGCTGCCGCCCGGGGACAGGCTTGTGGGGGCGCAGCTTGACCGGTATATCCGCGATAAACTTTACTGGTGCCTTCATGCTCCGCGCCAGACTGGCAAGACAACGTTTCTTCTAAATTGGCAGCGTGAACTAAGCACGGTGAATAAGGTTGCTGCCTGCTATGTGAGCCTTGAACGGTGCCAGGGCATAACGAAAACGGAACGGGCCATGCCGGCGATCTGTGAAGCGATACGGGAGTCCGCCGGGAAATTACAGTTACCAGTACCGGCGGTAAAAACGGCAGAGCCGTATAGTATGTTAAGTGCCGTATTGACGGAATGGGCCGCTCTCACAGATCCTAAACCGCTGGTTGTTCTTTTTGACGAAACAGATGTGCTTGAGGGAGATGTGCTGATCAGTTTTTTAAGGCAGTTGAGGGACGGTTTTGCCACACGGGGCATCGGAATTTTTCCTGTATCAATAGCTCTTGTTGGTATGCGTGACCTAAAAGATTATATTACCGTGGCAAAAGGTGGTGTACCGGTTAATCCGGGATCGCCTTTTAATATCAAGGAGGATTCCGCAGTATTAAGTAATTTTACGAAGGAAGATATCGCCCGGTTGTTTGCCCAGCGGACGGAGGAAACGGGGCAGGAAATAGAGATAGCCGCGCTTGAATATGTATGGGAGCAGTCGCGGGGGCAGCCGTGGATCGTGAATTCACTTTTCAAGCGATCAACAATGCGTGTTCTTGATGAAGATTGCTATGATGAGGTAAAAGAGAAACATGTCAGAGAGGCGCGGGAGCAGATAGTTCTGGCCAGGGAGACGCATCTTGATTCACTGGCCTATCGCCTTAAAGAGCCGGGTGTCCGTTATGTCATGGAAACATTGTTATCCGGGAATATTGATACAAATTTGTTGGGAAGTGATGCGTGGAGGCTGTGTGTTGATTTGGGTCTGGTAACTATTGAAAATGGCAATCCCGGGATCAGTAATCCGATGTACCGGGAAGTGGTTGCCCGCGAAATAACATACAGCACGCAATATATGATTGCTCACCCCGAATGGCAGTGGGAAAAAGCTGACGGTTCGCTGGATATGGATACGCTTCTTAGAGAATTTCAGTTTTTTTGGCGGCGGAATTCCGAATTATGGGAAGCGAAATCGGACTATACCGAGGCATTCCCCCATCTTTTACTGATGGCTTTTTTACAGCGGGTACTTAACGGGGGCGGATATATCAATAGGGAATATGCTGCGGGACGGGGACGCATGGATTTGTACATAGAATACAAGGGGTACCGGTACATTATCGAAATAAAACTGGTTCATTCTTACGAAACACCGGTAGAAATAAAGGCGGAAGGTTTGAAGCAGATAGTCCGCTATTGTGATCAAATAGGCAGTAACGCATCCGCGTACCTGGTAATCTTTGACCGGCGGACGGACAAGCCATCATGGGAAACACGGCTTAAATGGTCAACCGATGGTGGTATTACCGTTGTTGAATGTTGAGCCAAAATGAGGGAATCTCAAGTGCCTGAAAATGAACTACAGAAAAACGATGACGATGAGATTAGTCTTATCGATCTTTTTGTTGTCCTGATTAAGTACCGCAAGTTGATAATAATCTTTGCCGTACTGGGTCTTGTTGTTGCCGGCGTTTATTATGCTGTCAAAACTGCGGCCGGTGGGAAAATTTCTGCCGCGGAGTCGGTGCTGACCGGGGAGTATGAGGGCCGTGTCTCGGTAGTGATCAATCCAAGGCTTGGAAGAAGCGGTACGGAGAAGTTTCCCGCCTGGTTTGATTCCAGGGAACTGTTTGAAGATGCCCTGAAAGAGGCGGAGTTAAGTGAACGGACATTTGATTCTTTTACTGTTTCCTATAACCAGAATGACGGGGTGGATATTGTGTTAAAGCCCGGCGCCGGAGATAGCAAACGTGTAGAAAAACTATTTTCCGTATTGCTGAGCAGTGCCGAATCCATGGCGGCGGCCTATTACGCCGGGTACGCGGAAGACCTGATTTCCTATTTTGAATCTTTGCGGGATCTTGGAAAAGATTATTCCGCCCAGGATTATATCCGGTACTGCTGGGCCAAGGATCTTTTATCCGGTAATGATACGGTTCTTAAAACCCTGTATCCGCCGTTTGTTTCCGGCGGGGTTAATGCTGGTGGTCTATTCAATTCTTCACGGACGGCAAGTCCGACAGTTGTTTTGGTGATCGTTTTTGCGTTCCTGTTTTTTGCGGTGTTCCTTGCCTTTGTGTTAAACGCCCTTAAGAATATCAGCGGCGATAGTGAAGTAATGGCGAAGATTCGCGGGGCCCTGGGGAAGGGGGACGGGACCTAATGCTGGTGTCCTTGAAAAATTTAAAAAAAACATACCCTATGGGCCGGCTTACTGTGGAGGCTCTTAGGGGGGTAAGCCTGGATATTGGCGCGGGGGACTTTGTCGCGGTAGCGGGACCTTCGGGGTCGGGTAAGACTACGATGATGAATATTATCGGTCTTATTGATACCCCGACCGGGGGTACGGTGCTGATCGATGACCGGGAAGCGGCTTTTTTGAGCCGGCGGGATCTTACCCGCATGCGCAGGGATTGTATCGGTTTTGTGTTTCAGTCTTTTAATCTGCTTCCCGTTCTTACGGTTTACGAAAATGTGGAACTTCCCCTGACAATCGGTAAAAAAAACGGCGGCCGGAAAGCGAACAGGGAGCGGGTGGAGTACCTGCTGGACGAAGTTGGTCTTGCGGACCGCCGCAGCCATAAACCGGCGGAACTTTCCGGGGGACAGCAGCAGCGGGTGGCTATTGCCCGCGCCTTGATTACCCGGCCGCGGATTGTTATTGCCGATGAGCCTACGGCCAATCTGGATTCGGTAAACGGGGAACGGATTTTGGATCTTATGAAGAAGATAAACCGGGAGGAGGGTACCACCTTTATATTCTCTACCCACGATCCTGATATCTGGAAACTGGCGAATCATGTGGTTTTTTTACGGGATGGTCTTATTGAGACAGAGGAGCGCCGCTAAATTTTTTCCCTTGTTGTTAAAAATATACTGCGAAGTAAAAAAAATTCCTTCCTCATAGTTCTTCTTATTACCTCCATCACATTTCTTTTTTTCATTGGCAATTCAATAATCGGCGGATCGGATCGCGCGCTGCGGGATGCCTACGTTGACAGCCTTACCGGCGATGTGGTTCTGCAAAAAACTTCTCCGGTTACGATGAGCCTTTTTACCGCCAATACTCCGGTTATCGATGAATTTTTCACGATCCCCGCGCTGCCGGCCTTTGACCTTGTAAGGGACATCGCCCGGAATGAACCGGGGCTGGGCGGGGTAACAAGTCAGGTTTCCACCAAGGCGTTTCTTGATGTGTTTGGCAGCCGTTCGGCGGTTCTGATCTGCGGCGTGGACGCGGCCAGTTATTTTGATGTGTTTCCCGGCCTTGTTCTGGAGGAAGGCCGTTTTCTTCTGCCCGGCGAGTACGGGGTCATGATTACCGCGGAACGGGCAAAACAAATTATGGATACAACGGGGGCATATCCCGAATTGGGAACCACGCTGCTCCTGACTGCCGCCGGGACAGCGGGGTTCAAGATTAGGGAAGTTCCGTTGGTCGGAATTTATCACTACAGGAATACCGGTCCCCTGATGGACGAGATTATCATTACCGACCCGCAGACGGCGCGGATCCTTGCCAGTATACAGGTTGCCTCCTCTTCCAACGTCGAGGCCGGTGAGGAGGCCCTTGGCCTGTTGGATGCTTCCATGGAGGATCTTTTTTGGGGCAGTTCCGGCGCGGAGGACAGTCAGGCGGCGGCGGATATTGTGCCGGATTCCGGGGAAGGCTTGGATATTAGCGCGTATTTTGATGGTTTTGCTGGGGAGACTCAGGTTTCCGAAGATACTCCGCTTTACGGGGGGGACTGGAATTTTATTATTCTCCGCCTTGAGCGCGGGGTTTCCGCCGGGAAGTTTATGGCTTCACTGAACAAAAAAATAAATCCCCTGGGGGTAACCGCGGTAAACTGGCGGATTGCGGCGGGGAATTCCGCTGTCCTGCTGTTTTTAATTCAAACCTTTTTTAACGGCGGCATTTTTCTTATGAGTGTGGCTGGGATTATTGCCGCGGTGAATATTCTTTTAATTTCCGTTTTTAAGCGGACGCCCGAAATAGGAACACTGCGGGCTATTGGCGCGGGTGACGGGTATATCAGGCTTCTTGTTTTGGGGGAAAATTTTATACTTTCCTGTGCCGCGGGTGCCTTGGGCGTTCTTGCCGGTTTTGGGTGTATCCAGGCGGTAAACAGGGCGGGCATCATTATCCCCAATAGTCTGATTGCCTCCCTTCTGGGGGGTTCTGTCTTGAATTTGCGCTTTATGCCGGCGGTAGCTTCCGCTTCTTTTGGGGTGGCCCTGTTTTTGGGTATCGTGGCCTCGGTCTTCCCGGTCGAGACCGCGGTCCGCATCGATCCGATTGTGGCGGTGCGGCAGGGGGCTTGAACCAGAAGCAATATGAAGTTTGTTACGCTTACAGTTCTTTCCGCCAAATACCTGTTCCGTTACCGCCGCCGGTATTTTTTCCTGTTTCTTGCCCTGGGTCTTGGATTTAGCATTGTTACACTGTTGACCGCCGTTAAAGACGGTATGGATGATAATGTGTACCGGTCGGCCCAGGACCATTATGCCGGCGATATTGTGGCTGTTGGACATGACAGTTCCTTGGGACGCTTTGATCGTCTGGGTGGGGCAAAGGAGGAACTGTACCGGGCCGTGGAGGCTGCCCGTATTGGGGAAACCCATGTGGTTGAACGTACTATCTTTGGGAACGACGGTATGCTGTACTATAACGGCGGGACGGTAAGGCTGAAGTACGTTGTGGGTGTTGATTGGGATAACGAAGCTTCCTATTTTGACAGCCTTAAGTACACAGAGCGCCGGGCCGGTTTTGAATCCCCGTCTTCCCGGGGGGATGTAATATACCTCTCTGATCCGGTGGCATCCCAGTTGAATGTCCGGGTGGGGGACAGCCTGATTTTGGAAGTGGATACCCGCTGGGGGCAAAAAAACACCGGGGCCTTTATTGTGGGCGGCATTGTGGAGGATTCTACAATTTTTGGGTATTACAAGGCCTTTGTAGACCGCGTTACCTTAAACCGTCTGCTTCTTATTGATGATGAGGACTGTTCACTTGCCGGTATCTTTATCAAAGATCGCCGGGAGGTGGAACAGAAACGGGCCCTGCTGCAGGGGGAACTGGAAAGTCGTGTTCAAACCGGGCCCATCGTCCATGACCGGGATGAACTGGAGCGGGCACGATCGGTTCCATTTGAGGGAATAAAGGTATTCCTGCTGACCATTCCGGTTTACCTTTCGGAAGTGGCGGACCTTTTGAACGCCATGAGTATTATTACCTATTTTTTGTACGGTATGATGCTTATCATTATGATGGTAAGCGCCCTGGTAACGTATCGCCTTATTCTGCGTGAACGGCGCAGGGAGTTGGGGACCATGCGGGCAATCGGTTTTTACGGCGCCGACATTCGCTTTATTCTGATGCTGGAAACTGTTGGCCTGGTCCTGATATCGTTGGGCGCGGGGATGCTTATGGCCCTGCTCTTGCAGTGGGTTGTTACTTTTATTCCCTTTTCGTGGTTTCCAAGTTTTGAGATATTTCTGGAAGACGGTGAACTAAGGACCCTGTACCTGCCCGGTACGGTGCTGGTTAATGTGGGGGCGGTTCTTGTGAGCCTTTTTCTGGTGGCTCTGGCGCCGGTGTTCAGGTCGTCACGGGAGCCCCTGCCGGGTATGTTGAGCGGAGGCCGCTAAATGATGGTATGTGTAAGAAAAAACCGTGTTGTCCCGGGCGTCCTGTTTACCGCGGTGTTTTTGTTGAGCGGCGCGGCCCTGTACGGGCAGACGGACCTTGAGATTCTGCGCCGGGCGGACAGTCTTGCCAGTTACTACGACACGGATTTTTCCGCCGAGTATACCATTGTCCAGGATAAACCGGGCCAGAGCCGTTCCACCACGGTGGCTGGGGTTTTCCGCCGTGACAGCATCGAAACCTATGTGATCGTGATTATGCAGCCGGCGATAAGCCGGGGTCAGGGCTACCTTAAGCAGGGTAAGACCCTGTGGCTCTATGACCCGGAGAGCCGGCAGTTTAATACAACGTCCAGCGCGGATCGTTTTCAAAACACCAATGCCCGTAATTCGGACTTTACCCGTTCTACCCTGGCCCAGGATTACCGGATTGTGGACGGAGAGGACGTGGTTCTGGGCCGTTTTACGTGTCGTCTCCTTACCCTGGAAGCGGTATCTACCGAGGTAACCTATCCGCGGATGAAGATATGGATCAGCGCGGACGGTCTGGTACGAAAGACCGAGGACTACAGTCTTTCCGGTCAGTTGTTGCGGACCAGCGCCTTTCCGGACTACTACCAGATTGGAAACCGCTTTGTTCCCAAGCGGGTTCTTTTTGAGGAGGCCCTTAGAGGGGCGGTTATTGACGGGAATTTTGTTCATGAGCGTACCCAGATCACCATCAATAGACCTTCGTTTGCCCGTGTGCCCGATTCCACGTATTCCAAGACCTTTTTGGAGTCGGTGAGCAAGTGAGGCCGCAGACCTGCCTTTTGATCCTGGCCTTTGCCATGTTCCGTGGTCTGCCGTTCGCGGCGGCCCAGGAAGACACTCAAGGGCCGGATGCCCTGGACTGGGATTTTGATACGCTGTTTGACGAGCCCCTGGAACTGGCGGAGCCCCCGGAGTTGCCGGAATCGCCGGAATCGCTGGAATCGCCGGATGGTTCGCCGGAAGGGTCCGGCAGTCTGCTTGCCGATCTGCTGGGCCGTTCCGGTCTTTCCCTGGACTTTTCCTACAGCGCCAACGCAGGTTTTTCTCCGGGTTGGAGCGAGGCGCCCTGGTTTGCCGCCGCGTATGAGCCCGTGTACACCCATGTGCTGGGGGTAAACCTGACCGGTTATGTTAACGCGGACGTTAGAATTTCCGATACCTTCCGCGCCCACAGTTCTTTTTCGTTTTCTGTTCCCGGCGGTTCTTCTCTTGGCCTTTCCGAATTTTTTATGGATTACAGTGTGCGCAGCCGCTTGTATTTCCGGCTGGGAAAGTTCAGTCATAATTGGGGCATTTCTCCCAATTTTTCCGCCGCCAATCTGTTGTCACGGGTACCCAAGGGGAAAGGCGGCGATCTGTACATTCTGAAAATGGATATTCCCATTGGCATTGGCGGGCTTGAGTTTCTGGCCCTTACCCGGTCCGGTTTTATGCAGGGCGCAACGCCGGCGTTCCGCGAGATTGGCTATGGGGCAAAGTACAACCTGGCCTTTACCTGGGCGGATATTAATATGGGCACGTTTTACCACAGGGAAATGCCCCTGCGGGCCATTGTATCGGTAAAAACCACGGTGGTGAATACGGAACTGTACGTTGAAACCATGGGGGCTGTCCGCCACGAAACCTGGGATGGGTTTACCGTTTCCGCCAACATGGGCTTTGCCCAGAGTTTTTTTGACGATCTGATCTCGGTGAACGGGGAGGTGTTTTGGAACGGGGAGGAGGACGTGTACTACTTCAAACCCAAGACCGAATTGGAAGCTGAGCAGACTTCCCCCTTTATTCCCGGTTTTAACGCCGCGTGGAATCTGGTTTTTCGTCCCCGTTGGGTATGGAACCTCCGTTTTGCCATAACGGGCCGCTGGGCCCTGGAGACAAACACCGCCTATATCCTGCCGGGCCTGTCCTTTGCGCCTGTGCCCCACATTGATGTCTCCCTGGGGGTTCCCCTTGCCCTGGGCGGGCGCGGGGGGCGCTATTACAGCGCGGATAACGCCGATACCAAAGGCCGGCCTTTTGCCCTTGTCCTGCTGATAACCCTGAAGGGCAGCTACCACATGGACCGTTAGGCAGGCGCATCGCCCTGGCGGGGTCTTCTTTTTGTTGAAAAATGTTGAGAAATTTGCTATATTATGACAACCAATGATATTTATAGGAACGGTAAAGGAGTACGTAGTAGATGAGTATTGATATCACCAAGATGCGTAACATCGGGATTAGCGCCCACATTGACTCGGGGAAGACAACCCTTTCCGAGCGCATCCTGTTTTATAGCAATAAGATACACGCGATCCACGAGGTCCGGGGCAAGGACGGGGTGGGGGCGACGATGGATCACATGGAACTTGAGCGGGAACGGGGGATTACGATTCAGTCCGCCGCTACGCAGGTTACCTGGAAAGAGCATACAATCAACCTAATCGATACTCCCGGACATGTGGATTTTACGATTGAGGTGGAACGGTCCCTGCGGGTGCTGGACGGGGCTATTCTGGTTCTCTGCGCGGTGGGGGGCGTCCAGTCTCAGTCTATTACGGTGGATAGGCAGCTTAAACGCTACCATGTACCCCGGATTGCCTTTGTAAACAAGTGCGACAGAACGGGGGCCAATCCGATTAAGGTGAAAACCCAACTAAGGGAGAAGCTGGGCCTGAACGCGGTGTTGATTCAAATTCCTATCGGTCTGGAAGACAAACTGGAAGGGGTGGTGGACTTGATCGCGATGAAGGCCGTTTACTTTGATGGTGACCAGGGGACAGAGGTTCGCATTGTGGAGATACCCGATCATCTGAAGGCGGACGCGGAAAAGTACCGGGAAGAACTTGTAGACGCGGTCTCTATGTTCAGCGATGAGCTGGCGGAACTCTACCTGGGCGGGGAGTTTGTTCCGGATGATCTTATCCACGAGGCTGTCCGCAAGGGGACCCTGGCGGAACAGTTTGTGCCGGTGATGGTGGGTTCTGCTTACAAAAACAAGGGTATCCAGAGTCTCCTGGACGCGGTGAACCGCTACCTTCCCAATCCCACGGAGGTAAAGAATTACGCCCTGGACCTTGACCACAACGAGGAGCAGCGGGAACTTATCGCCGACGAGAAAAATCCCACCGTGGCCCTGGGCTTTAAGCTGGAGGATGGTCAGTATGGGCAGCTTACCTATGTGCGGATCTACCAGGGGGCCCTGAAAAAAGGGGATGAACTGACCAACACCAGGGCCAGAAAACGTTTTAAGGTTGGGCGGCTGGTCCGTATGCATTCGGACAGCATGGAGGATATTAGCGAAGGGGTTCCGGGGGACATTGTGGCCCTTTTTGGGATTGACTGCGCCAGCGGGGATACGTTTTGCGGCGGCGGGCTTAACTACGCCATGACCAGCATGTATGTTCCCGATCCGGTTATTTCCCTGGCTATAGACCCCAAGGACAAAAAATCATCGGACCAAATGGCCAAGGCGCTGAACCGTTTTACCAAGGAAGACCCTACGTTTCGTACCTATGTGGACCCGGAGTCAAGCCAGACTATTATTCAGGGGATGGGGGAACTGCACCTGGAAGTGTACCTTGAACGGATGCGCCGGGAGTACAAGTGTCAGGTTGAGACCGGTATACCCCAGGTTGCCTACCGGGAGACGATACAACAGCGGGCGGATTTCAACTACACCCACCGCAAGCAGACCGGGGGTTCCGGTCAGTATGGCCGGGTGGCCGGCTTTATGGAACCCTGGGATGGGGGGGACTATGAATTTGTGGACTCCATTAAAGGCGGGGCCATTCCCAATGAGTTTATTCCCAGTTGCGATAAGGGCTTTAAGGAGGCCGTCAAGAAGGGGAGTCTTATTGGTTTCCCCATTGTAAATATCCGCTGTACGATTAACGATGGCCAGAGCCACTCGGTAGACTCCTCCGACATCGCGTTCCAGTTGGCGGCTATAGGCGCGTTCCGGGAGGCTTACCCCAAGGCTAAACCTTGTATCCTTGAGCCTATCATGAAGGTTTCGGTTGAGGGGCCCACGGAGTTTCAGGGGAATATCTACGGCTCCCTGAACCAGCGCCGGGGGCTTATATCTTCCTCCACCGAAGACGGCGCCTTTTGCCGTGTGGAGGCTGAAGTTCCCATGAACGAGATGTTCGGTTATTCTACGGTTCTTCGTTCCCTAACCCAGGGGAAGGCGGAATTTACGATGGAATTTTCACGGTACGGCAAGATTCCCGCGGGTATATCTGAAACCCTGATTAAGGAATACGAAGAAAAGCGGAAAAAGGAGCAGGGAAGGTAACATGATTATTAGTGAGCTTATTCGGCGCAGTCCGGTACGGGTGTTTGAGAAGTCTATTCATGGCGGCCTAAAGGCCGGTGAAATTGGCGTTATTGCTTCTCCCAGCGGTTTGGGAAAGACTTCGGTACTGGTTCAGATTGCCCTGGATAAACTTCTCCAGGAAAAAAAGGTGATACACGTTTCCTTTACTCAGCATACCGATTATGTCCTTGCCTGGTACGAGGACATTTTTGATGAGTTTATCAGGAAGAAGAACCTGGAAAATGCCGGTGAAGTTAAAAACGAGGTAGTCAAAAACCGGGTGTTGATGAATTTTAGCCAGGACGGGGTAACGGGGGATCAGGTTCTGCGGAGTCTCCGGGCCCTGATCGTGGAAGGGGGCTTTAAGGCCGAGTACCTGATCGTTGATGGCTTTGATTTTTCCAGGATGGACCGGCCGTTGATTTCCAAGATTAAGGATTTTGCCGGAGAGCTGGGTCTGGAAGTATGGTACAGTTGTACGGTTCCCGGTACTGGCCAGAGCGGTCAGTACACCGGGCAGCGTATTCCCGTGTTGATAAAGGACTTTGTGGATCTGGTGGACGCCGTGGTGATTTTGGAGCCCAAGGCCGACCACATTGAATTTTCAGTCTCCAAGGACCGGGATACCTATAACCCCCCGGCAATGGCCCTTAAACTGGACCCCAAGACCCTGCTTATTCAGAGTTGACGCCGGAATATCCGTGTACGGTTTGTACAAGCCCCGCTTTGGCGGGGCTTTTTTTTTGCTCTACGGCCCGGCGTGTGTTACTACCGGTGCGCCGCTTTTGGGGTCCTGTTCCCCGGTGAACGTTACCGTGAGCAAGGTTCCCGGGTCCGCCGCCGTTATAAGCGGTTCTTCGCCGCGGAGTAGTGCCATGCCCTGTTCGCCGCAGACGTAGCGGCCCTGGGACCGGCCCTCCGCTCCCCCGCCAACCGGGAACGGGGAGGAAATAACCCGCACGGTCCGCGACTGTTGTTCCGCCGGGCTGTGCCGCGGGCCGGCCAGGAGGAAGCTAAGGGTTGCCCGCTCCTTGGGGATACCCGCCGCGGTGGAAAGGCGGTGCAGGCTTGCCGGAGCGTCTTCAGTATCAAAGGCAAAGTGGCACCACTTGGCGTCCCGCCTTGCCGCAGAGGACCTGACTGCGGGAAAGGGGCAGGGCAGGCAGTGGGTACAGGGGGAAAGGGGTGGGCGGTCCAGCTTGATAAGGGCTTCCCGCAGCAGAGTGATAAAGCGGCTGGAGGGGGGTGTTCCGGGTTCGATGACGAGAAAGCGCCCGTCCCCCGTGGCAAGACCGGTCAGAAACGCCGCCTGGTTATGGGCAAACCGGCGTTGGCCTGAGTCATCGCCGGGGGAAAAGGAAAGTTCGTTGTACAGGTTAAGGGCCGTTACCAGGGCAGCGCCCCGCGTTTGACCGGGCCGGCTGACGCCCTGGGTTATATCGCAGTGGATGGTCGTGATGGTCCAGGGACAGGACGGGCCCCCGCTTGCGGCGAACAGTTTTTTCCCCGCCTCAAGGGCGCCCTTGCTGCGGTCAAGGCAGCGGAAGTTCAGGGGGATGGAACGAAGGTCCCGGCGGCACAGCCAGAGACCGATGGGGAAGCTGAGGGGCCCGGAACCAAGATCGATGATCGTGTCCCCCGGGGCCAGGGGAAGGTCCAGGCCGGGAAGCAGGCGGCAGAGGCGGTACAGGTTCCAGGGGAGAAAGTAGTACAGGTACGCGGAGAGCAGGGGGGGCCGGTTCAGGTAGGAAAGGCTCCGTTCCCCCCGCGCGCTGGTGAGGAGCCGGGAAAGTTCCGCAACGTCCTTCCCCAGGGCCCGGCGGAAACGGGCCGGAATGGGAAAGGTTTTTTCGATAAGGGGGAGCAGCGCCTCCAGGCCGTTACGGGTACGTTCTTCCAGGCCGGGGAAAAGCTGGCCGGGGGGAACGGGGATGGCCCGTCCGGCGCGCCGGTCCGCCCCGGATGGCTCAGTTCTGGTCATGATCTTCTTTTGAGTTCTTTACGATAAGGTACAGTTCCGCCAGACAGGAACGCAGGGCCCCAATTTGGGCCCGCAAGTCCTGGGTTTCCCCGGAGGCTTCCCGGAATAGTTCTTCCCGGGCGCCTTCCACGGTAAAATGCCGGTTGTAGAGCAGGTATTTAAGGCGCAAAAAAATCTGAAGGTCCCGGTCGGAATAACGCAGTTTTCCGCCTATATCTTTCTTGGGTTGGAGCAGGGGGATTTCCCGCTCCCAGTACCGCAGCACATGGATTTTTACATTGAGGATCTGTTCCAGATCCCGTATTCCATACGTCAAGGCCCTGTCTCCCTGGAATCCCCTGTTGAACCGCGTATCTCCACGGTTATGGGCACCAGCGAGAATCCCAGTTCGGCGCGAATTTTGTTTCTAAGGTAGGCGACATAGGCCTCTTTTACCGCCTGGGGACGGGAGACAAAGAAGATGAAAACCACGGGGTTAGCGGACTTTTGTACCGCGTAACGGACCTTGAAATGGGTCCGGGGGGCGGAGGGGGGCGGGTACTCCTGAAGCCATTGTTCCAGGGCCTGGTTGAGTTTTCCCGTTTCCACCTGGGTGGTGAGTTGACGGTACATCTTGAGGGCCGTATTCAACAGCTTGTCAACGCCGTCTCCGGTCATGGCGCTTAGCGCGATGATGGGGGCAAATTCAAGTTGGCCAAAGAAGAAATGTATGCGGTCGCAGGCCGCCTGGAAACTGTTTTTTATACCGGGCATGGCGTCCCACTTGTTGAGCGCCAGGATGATCCCCCGGCCCTTGTTGTGGGCCAGGGCGGTAATCTTCTTGTCCTGGTCGGAAAGCCCCTCCGCCGCGTCGATCAGCAGGAACACGATGTCCGCGTTGTCGATGCTCTTGATTGCCCGGTTCACCGAATAGTACTCGATATTTTCTGTTACTTTGGCCTTGCGCCGGATCCCCGCGGTATCCAGAACCTGGAACTCCCGGTCTTTCCAGGAAAAGGCCCCCTCTACCACATCCCGTGTGGTACCCGGTATCGCGCTCACAATGGAGGCGCTGGAGGCCGTAAGCCGGTTGCTCAAGGTCGATTTCCCGGTGTTTGGTTTCCCCAGCAGGGCGATACGGATGGGGCGATCCCCCGAATCCTCCGTCCTGACCCGGGAAAAATCCAGCCGGGAGACGATAGCTTCTTCCAGTTGGGCAATATTGTCCCCATGCTCGGCGGAGATTGGATAGATCTGGGAGAAACCGTAAGATAAAAGGTTCCATGCCTCCGCTTCCCTTCTGCCCCCTTCGGTCTTGTTTACCGCCACCAGGAGTTTGTTCCGGTGGCGCCGTAATACTTCGATCAGTTCCTGATCTTCCGTTGTAATCTCACCCGCCTCCAGGATCAGCACGATAAGATCCGCCCGCCCCAGGGTTTCCAGGGTTTTTTCCCTTACAACATCATCCAGACCCGTTGAAGATGTGGAATCCAGCTTAAAGCCCCCCGTGTCGATAAGGCGCAGAGGTTTTCCCGCGATATGGGCTTCCGCCTCCACGGGGTCCCGCGTTACCCCGGGACTGGGGTCCGTAATGGCCCTGCGGCGGTGGAGCAGGCGGTTAAAAAGGGTGGATTTTCCCACATTGGGGCGTCCCGTCAGGACTACCACGGGAAGATCGTGGTATTTGATTGTCGTTTCCATCACGTAAGGGTCCTGTCCCGCTTTTATACTACCCTCAGTTCCACAGGGCAGTATTGCGCCATCCATTCATCCATCAGGCGGGTATTTTGCTTCCAGGAAATTCCCCGTAACGCCTCATCCGCCAGTTTACGGCAATCCGCCATGTTTACGCTTCTGATAATCTGTTTAACCCTGGGGATACTTTGGGGGGCCATGCTGAACTCATCCAGTCCAAGGCCCAGGAGCAGGGCGGTGGATTTGAGATCGCCGGCCATTTCCCCGCACATGGCGGCCTTGATGCCCCGCTGGTGGGCGGCATCGATGGTATGTTTGAGGAAACGCAGTATGGCCGGATGGGCGGGCGTAGCCAGGTAATTTACCCGTTCATTGCCCCGGTCCACGGCCAGGGAGTACTGAATAAGATCGTTGGTTCCCACGGAAAAGAAGTCCGACTTTTCCGCCAGAATATCTGCGGTTATGGCTGCCGAGGGTACCTCTATCATGGTGCCTACATCAATGTGTTCCGCAAACGTCTGACCGGCGGCCCGGCATTCGTCCCTGGCCTCGTCCAGAAAAACCAGGGCCTGTTCAATTTCTTCGATACCCGATATCAAGGGGAACATGATCTTCACGGTACCGTTTACGCTGGAACGGAGAATAGCCCTCAACTGGGTTTTGAACAGTTCCGGCAGGGCCAGCGAAAAGCGGATGGCCCGCCAGCCCAAGAGGGGGTTTTTTTCGTCCGGGGACTGGAAATCCGGAAGCACCTTGTCTCCTCCAATGTCCACGGTCCGGATGGTTACGGGACGTTTTTTCATGGCCTTGAGTACCTGGGTGTAGGAGTGGTACTGCTGCTCCTCCCCGGCGGCCTGGCCTGGGGTAAGGAAGATGAATTCCGATCGGTACAGGCCTATGCCCTCCGCGCCGTACTGTAATACCTGCGTGGTTTCTTCGGGGATCTCGATGTTGGCGTTCATTGTGATCCGCGCCCCGTCCCTGGTTTCCGCGGGGAGATCCCGCAACGACAGGAATTCCTCCTGCCGCCGGTGGTATACCATCGTGGCCTTTTTGAATTCCGATAGTTCCTTTTTGCCGGGGTTCACAAAGACTTCCCCCGTACTGCCGTTGACGATCAGGGTATCCCCATCTTTGATAACCCTGGTGCCCAGGGCGAGTCCCACCACCGCCGGTATGTTGAAGGCCCGTGCCAGGATCGCGGTATGGGAGGTACGGGAACCGGAATCCATAACTATCCCCCGGACCCGCTTGCGGTCCATAGAGAGGATCTCCGACGGCAGGAGGTCATTGGCCACGATGATCACGTCCTCCTGCAGTTCCGCCAGGGAACCCGGTTTTATGGACAGGAGCTCATGGAGCACCCGCTTGGATACATCGTTAATATCCACTGCCCGTTCCCGGAACAGGGGGTCCGGGGAAGACATCATCTTCTGCGTCATCTCCCGTGCGACATCCCAGACTACCCATTCGATGTTGACCTGATTCTCCCGAAAGCGGTCCAGAAGCTGGTCCCGAAAGATGGGGTCGTTGAGCATTAAAAGGTGGGCGTTAAAAATGTCGGCCTGTTCCTTGCTTGTTTCCTGCAGGGCCCGTTCGTGAATTATGGTAAGTTCGGCGGTAGCTTGCCGGATCGCGTTGTCCAGACGCCTAATCTCGTCCGGGACCTGTTCGGGCGAAATATCCGCCCGGAGTATCTCCGGAAAGTTGTTTTCCAGATAAAGAAAGGCCTTCCCGCTGATGAATCCAAGGCTGGCGGGTATGCCGGTGAATTTTTCCATTGTAGTAGTTAAGATACCACACGTGGGACAAAAAATGAAGACACTTCCCAAAACGGATTGAGCGATGCCCCCCGATTACCCCAACTGCCTTGTCTGTGTGCATTTTAAGGTTACCTGGGACCCTGCCTTTCCCCGTTCCTGCGGGGTTTTTGGCTTCAAAAGCAGGAATTTGCCCTCCGTCGAGGTGTTTGCGTCCACGGGGCGGCGCTGTCCGCTCTTTCAGGAACGCCCTCCCAAAAAGCCCGGGACCAACTGAGGGACCACAGTGACTGGGCGATACTGGATTTGAACCAGTGACTTCTACCGTGTGAAGGTAGCACTCTCCCGCTGAGTTAATCGCCCGGCAGCTTCGTCTATGCGGGGAATACTACCACAGGGCCCTGTAATGGTCAATTACGCGCGTTACGCGCAATACCGGCCGCGCCCGATGGTTCTGTCAATAGTAATTTTTGAATTTACGGACGTATGAAAATATGTACATTTTAGGGGTTCATGGAGGGCCGTGAAAATGGTAGTTGTCTAACTCCTTATACCACAAGGACTTAGCGTGTTTTCCCAGCCGGGGGACAGGAATTGTCAACTTGGCACGGTTATTGCATGTATAAGGGCATGAGTGATTTGACGCTTCGGACCATGACGATTTCGGTTCCCCTTACCGGATTGGACGCCGGAGAATTCAAGTCTGAAATTTTAAGAAAGTCAATACATTTCCTTATCGGGTTAAGTCCTGTGCTGGCGGCTTTTAACTACCCCGCCACGGTGGTGCTTCTTGTGGCCGGTACATTGGGCTATGTGAAGATGGAAAGTCTCCGGCTGGTGGGGATCAGGATACCTGTGGTGTCCGGTCTTACCGATACGGCTTCCCGGCCCAGGGACAGGGGGCGCTTTGTATTGGGGCCGGTAACGTTGGGCCTGGGGGCGCTCTTGGCGCTGGTTATGTACCCCTCCCCGGCGGCCTCTATCGCCATCTATGCCCTGGCCTTTGGCGATGGATTTGCCAGCCTTATCGGGAGGTTTTTGGGCCGCGTGCGACCGGCTTTCATGCGGGGCAAGAGCCTGGAAGGTTCACTGGCCTGTTTTACCGCCGTGCTGATTGCCGCCTATGGGGTTTCCCGCGATTACCGCATTGCCCTAACCGCCGCCTTTACCGCCACGGTTACGGAGGCCCTGCCTCTGGAAGATTATGATAACCTGGTCCTGCCGCTGGTGGTTGGGCTGGTTGTTAGTGTTGTGTCCAATTTTTTATAACCACAGATAGACCTTGTGCAGTTTGGTACAGATAAGCCAGGCCCCGGCGACGAGCAGCAGTAGTCCCGGAAGGGGGCTTATCCAGGTGTCCCCGGACAAAAGGATACTTCGACCGGCATAGGCCAGAAAGGAGCCGAACCCGATTGTAACGTACTCCGGCGTTCCGCGTGACCAGGCGGAAATGAAAAAACTCATCATCGTTATAACAAATACAACGGTTTCGGTCATACGAAACAGGGAAAGATAGCCGTTTATCATGCTGAAGCTGGAATCCCAGGTAAGAATGTCAATGGGGATTCCCAGGGAGACGACCAGGGAGATAAAGGCGATGATAAGGAGGGCGTTGATCTGTTTCTGGACTTCCAGGCCGGCGGCGTAAACCCCGGCGGTAAAGAGGGCAAAAATGCCGAAAAAACGTCCGAAGAGCAGCACCCGTGAGGCCAGGAGCAGGTAAACAGAGGGGATGGCCCAGATTTTTTGCAGGGGTATCAGAAACCGCATGGTTTCAAACGAAAACGACAGGACAAACAGGGTGATAAAGAGAATCTCCGGGGCCTGGGTTTTTTCAAACGAAAAGTAGATCAACACCAGGGTAACGAGGGAGTAGATGCCCCCCCCGGCAAGGGAGACAAAGGGGACATAGGGGCTTGGGGCCAGGAAATGGGCGATGAAGTTCTGGACGATGCCGGGGGACCGCCTGACCGATTCTTCCATAGTGGCGGGGAAGACGGGCAGCGCCTTAAAGGCCAGTATTCCCGTCAGGATGATAAACAGCGCCGAAATGGTTATTTCAACGCGGAAAAAAACGTTTCTGCTGTACAGGGTCATCTCTGTCAGCATAATCTCCGCGCGGGATTTTCTCAAGGCTAATGGGCATTTTCCGATATTAGTATAGAGGAGATGCCCGTTATGTTGAAAAAGATCTTCTTTGTGGCCGTTGTTTTACGCTGCGGGGCCGTCCTTTGGGCAGGGGATACCGCCTCTTTTGTGGACCTTGGTTTTTCCCGGGATGGGACTGTGTATATGTTTGCCCAATACGGGGTGGCGCTGGGTACGTTAAAACCGTGGGCGGAACTTTACGCGGTGGATGTTTCCAAAAATGACTTTGTTTCCGGTGGAAAACTTTCCTACAGTTCCGCCGGTTCTCTTAACGCGGGCAATGACGGTGTGGGGGCCTTTTACCGCATTATGACCCAAAATTCTGTCCTGGCGGACCGCTATGGGGTAGATTTTCTTAACCAGGGGTATCCGCTGTACATTGCGCTGGACGGAGATGCGGGAAGCCCCCAGGGTGAGCGTGTTGATTTCCGGGACTTTGAGCGCGGTTTTTCGTATCAGGCCCGCCTTGTTCCCAGCACGGAAGGTTCCGGGGCGGGGTTGAAATCCTCATTTTACATTGCCCTGGAACGCGGTGGGCCCGCGGGGGACAGGAAAAGTTTTACTGTTGGCAACCCCGGAGTACAGCGGCCCCAGATTACCACCTATAAGATTAAAAAAATAATCGCCTCTCCGCTGGATAATTCGCTTATTTTTGTCATCGAGACCAGAAAGCAGGTGGCCAACGGGTACGATATTCGCTACATGATTGAAACCCTGCGTCCTTAGGGCCGGTGGTTATGGCAGGGGCGGAATATTTGGGTAACGGCGGCGTCTTCCTCGTAGAGATACCGCAGGTAAAAATACGCTTCTAAACGCAGGCGCTCCCATAATCCGTCTTTTTGCATTTCTATCGCCAGATCAATGACATCGCTCTTTCCCAGGACCCCGCGCTTCTGGGCAAAAATGTAGCGCCCCCTGGGTAGTTCCACCGTTTCCCCGCCGGGCGCCGTCCGGCTCCCTGCCCCGTCCTGCCCTGCGGTTTCCAGGTATCCCGCCGCGAGCAGGGGGCCCAGGAACACGCCGGCGTCCGGCTCGATACACCGGCTTTGGACCTCGTCAATGGCGAAGCAAAAGAGGCGTTCATCCTGTTCTGTCCGCTTCGCGGGGGAAAAGGGAATCAGGTCCGTCCCGCCGCGGTACAGCAGGGGATGTAACAGTTCCAGCCGCCTTGCGCCTTCTTCGTCCACCGCCACAGGGTAGCGGAAAATGCTTTGAACTGTACAGTCCGGGGGGCTGGTTCCGGGCGTATGTACCGGATTTTGAAAAAAAATTTCGAAAAAACGAATCGCCATGCACGGCCGCCCCTATATATAAAATGTGGAGGCCGTATGAAAATACCGTTACCCCTGGAGGTGTTCCGGGCTTTGTTCTTTGGGTTCCTGGTTTCCTGGATATGGGTTTCCTGTTCGATAGAGGAAACGACTCAGATACTGGGCAAACATTCGCAGGCGCCGGCCTACCTTGGCTGCCGGGCGGCGAGTTCCAGGGAAATTCAGTTCAACTTTTCCCAGTCCGTACAGGTTCTGTCGTTTAACTCCGATCCCCCGCTGCCGGTTCAGGAAATTACCGATGGCAGCCAGGTTCAGATAATTCTTTCCGGGGACATTCCCGGCGGGGAACCCTACACGGTGGATATTCTGGTAAAGGACGAGGAGGGGAATACCCTTAACGTGCTGGTTCCCTTCCGGTCGCGGAACGAGAGGATACCGCGGGTCCTTATCAACGAGCTGCGGACTGAATATTCAAAGCCCAAGACGGAATTTGTGGAGTTAAAAACACTGGAAGCGGGTAATCTGGGCGCTCTGCGGCTTTATATTGCCGGTTACACCGCCAACCCGCTGGTTTTTGAGTTTCCGGCGGTGGAGGTGGCCGCCGGGGAGTATATTCTGGTTCATCTGCGGAGTATTGAAAACGGCGAAGGTGTAATGGTTAACGAGATCGGGACCAACCTGGCTTTA
Organism: Treponema sp.; assembly: GCA_031258225.1. GTDB lineage: Bacteria > Spirochaetota > Spirochaetia > Treponematales > Breznakiellaceae > JAISFT01. The sequence goes on from JAIRND010000112.1 coordinate 19,964, forward strand.
TCCGGCGGTGCCGACGCGGGCGCGCTGAGCAGGGACCTTTGGGTACCGGCTTCGGAAAAACTGCTGCACAAGACCGATGCGGTGTACCTTATGGATCAGGATGATCGTGTAATTGACGCGGTAATGCTGAGTGAACACGATGATCCGTGGTGGAGCAAAGAACATTTTGTTCAGGCCGCGGACCTGCTCTACCAGCAGGGGGCCTGGGTCCAGGGGGCGGGAACGATCCCCGGTCCCCCGGACGCGGTGATTACGGCGGGAATTAAAACCGCCATGACCCGTAGTATCTGCAGGGACAAGAACCTGCCGGATACCAACACCAAAGCCGATTGGTATATCGCCGCCACCGGAAAGGCAACTCCCGGTACGGAAAACGATTCTACCCGGTATGTGGAGTAAGGGCGTGAAATACCATGTTACAGAAATTCTCTGAACAGGGCTTCGATTTTTGATTTGCTTGCCGCGCCAACCTGGCGCTGGACCGGGCTGCCGTCTTTGTAAACAATCAGGGTGGGGATGGATACCACGTTGTGCCGGACGGCCAGATCCGCCTGTTCATCCACATTTACCTTGCCGATCTTGAGCCTCCCGTCGTATTCCGCGCCGATCTGCTCTATGAGCGGTCCAATCATCCTGCAGGGGCCGCACCAGTCCGCCCAAAAATCTATCAGGACCGGCAGCGGAGATTTGAGAACCTCGGCCTCGAAATTCTCGCCGGTTATGGTTGTAACGACTGTACTATTGTCCATAATTTTCCTTAATCCTCCATAAGTGACCAAATTGAAATTAACACGAAACGCAAAAAGAAACTCCTATCGGGCCGGATTACCATGAAGTAGAATCTATCATGACATGGTATACAGCCGTTGAGGTCTTTTGCGACCGGCTTCAAAGGGCGATTTCTTACGCTCATCGCACATTGAAGTTTATGTTAGTATAATACAAAACCGGTCCTGAAAAAAGGTGTTTTTGGGGCGGTGGCGGAGAAATAAAGGGGAATTGACAAGAGGGAAAGGTGAATATGGTTGAATTATTGGCCCCCGCGGGGAGCCCTGAGGCTTTGGATGCCGCGATTGCCGAAGGGGCGGACGCGGTGTATCTGGGACTTAAAAGTTTTAATGCCCGGATGCGGAGCGCCAATTTCGCCTATTCCCAATTTGAAGGCGCCCTGCGCTCCCTTCATTCGATGGGCCGTAAAATCTACGTTACGGTGAATACGGTCTTTGAGCAGCGGGAAGCGGACCGGATGTACCAGCTTCTCAAATATCTTGAGACTCTGGGGCCCGATGGACTTATCGTGCAGGATTTTGGGGTGGCCGCCATGGTACGGGATTGTTTCCCCACGCTCAAGCTGCACGCCTCTACCCAGATGAATATTGCCGGCGCGCGCGGGGCCAACGCCCTTTCAAGGAACGGTTTTTCCAGAGTGGTCCTGGCCAGGGAACTTTCGTTTGAAGAACTGCGGGATTGCCGGGCCGGTACCAACATGGAACTGGAAGTTTTTGTCCACGGGGCCCTCTGTGTAAGCGCCTCCGGGCTCTGCCTTTTTTCCAGCTACCTGGGGGGCAAATCCGCCAACCGCGGGATCTGTACTCAGGCCTGCCGCCGCTATTACCACCACGACGACAAGGGGGGGTACTACTTCAGCCCCAACGATTTACAGCTTATCAATCGCGTTCCCGCCCTTGTGGAGACGGGGATTAACGCTCTTAAGATCGAAGGCCGCATGAAAAGCGCCGGATATGTGGGAACCGTGGTGTCCGCCTACCGGATGGTTCTGGATGCCCTGGCGGAAGACGCGGGGGCAGAAAAGCTGCGTGGCGTAATAACCAGCGCGGAAATGATCCTGCGTAATGACTTTGCCCGTCCCAAAACCGAATTTTACTTTGTCCACAAACCTTCCGGCGCGGACCGGCCCCCGGAGAACGATACGAGTCCCGACTGGCTGAATCCGTCCCAGGACGGCGGAACCGGTATTCCCCTGGGCGCTATTTTGAAGCTGAGGGGCTCAGGGGCGGGGCGGCAGGCGCTTATCCCCCTGGGGCCGCTTCTTCCCGTGTCCGGGGATTCGGTGCGGCTTCACGCGGCGAATGACAGGGACCGGCGTTCCTGCAGGATAACTACGGTCGAAAAAGGTGATGCCTCCGGCCCGGACGCGGGTGTCTGGATACCGGTTCCCGAAGGTTTTGGGCCGGGGGACACGGTGTACCTTATTCAGGCGAAACTTATGTCCAAACATTACAGCCGGGCGATTATTCCGGGTTCGTACCGCAGAACTCCCGGCAGGGACAAGGCGCCGGACCGGGAAATTATTGTACCCCGCGCCAAGATCGCCGCCGGCGGGGAGGGACTTGCGTTTCCACAAGGTTTCTACGTTGCGGTTTCCCGTGTCGAGGATATTTTTATCCTGCAGTCCTCCAGACCCATACGGGTAATACTGGCCCTGAACCGGCACAATACCGCGAAACTTCTGGAAAAGGGACCCCTGCCGTTTAACAAAGGGGAAATAATCATCTCCCTGGATCCCTACTTTCCCCAGGGGGAGGAGCGGGAGACGGGGGACATGATAGACGCGCTGCTGCGTGAAGGCTACCGTCAATTTATGGTGAACAACCCCGGCCAGTTTTCATATTTTCGCGGTACGTCCAACAGTAATACCGCGGTTGGGGCCAACGCTTTGGGCGGCAGGCCGGGGAGGACCAGAACGCTGGGGCTTATCGCCGGACCCTGGCTTTACACATTTAACCGCTGGGCCGCGTCATTTGTGTCTTCCCTGGGGGCGGATTTTTTTGTCTGTCCCCTTGAAAACAACCGGCAGAATCTTGAAAAAACCATTGACGCCCACTACCGGTCCCGTGTTTTTATTACAGTTTTTTCCTGGCCGGTTCTGTTCCGTATCCGGGAAAATCTGGGCGGGGTTTATGATTTTACCCGTTTTTCCGGCGGCCGTGACGAGGAATTCCGCCTTGCCGCCGGGGAGGGGGGAACCCGCGTGTACCCCGAGCGGCCCTTTTCCATTGTGGACAAGATACCCTTTCTGCGGGAGGCCGGGTTTAGCCGGTTTATTCTGGATCTGTCCGGCGGTTCCGGCGGAAAATCCGGCTCCTCAATTAAAAAAAACCAGTACCGGGATCTTATGCAATCGGCGCGGAACGCCGTCCCGCTGCCGGATATAAGCCGTTTTAACTGGAAAGACGGGTTTTACCAGGAGCAGGCTGCCCAGGAAGCGGAAACTCCCGCCGCAGACTCTTAGGCAGCCTGCCTTTTTAAGCCTCTCTAATTTGCCAAAAGCCGGTTGAGGCGCTTCACGAAATCCGCGGGGTCCTTGAGTTTTATCCCCTCAACCAGCAGGGCCTGGTCCAGCAGTACCCCCGCCACATCGGCGATGCGTTCCCCGTCTTCGGTGTTTTTAAGACCCGCCACAATGGGGTGATCCCCGTTTACCTCCAGGATGGGCTTTACGTCGGGCATTTCGGTCTGACCCATTGCCCGCAGCATCTGGGCCATTTGGATGGTGGGGTCGTTTTCGTCCGCCACGATGCAGGAAGGCGAGTCGTGGAGGCGGCGGGAAAGTTTGACCTCTTTTACCCGGTCCCCCAGGGCCTTTTTGATCTTTTCGATCACGGGCCGTATCTCTTTTTCCGCAGCCCGGTCCTTCTGCGCTCCCAGTTCCTCATCGGCCCCGGCCCGGTTCACCGCTTTGAGTTCCCAGGACCGGCTTTCTGTCTTGCCGTCCGCGCCTGGTATTTCCTGGCGGTAACTGTAGAGGGAGGGGATCACGATTTCGTCGATTTCGTCGTTCATGATGAGGACTTCGATATCCTTGGCACGGTAGGCTTCCAGAAGGGGGCTGGCCCGCAGGGTATTTTCATCGCCGCCGGTGATGTAGTAGATGTTCTTTTGATCGCCCTTCATCCGGGAAACGTAGTTGGCCAGGCCGGTCCAGCCCTCTACCGCGGTACTCTTAAACCGTACCAGTTCCTGCAGGGCGTCGCGGTTGGCGTAGTCCTGGTACAGCCCCTCTTTAAGGGGCCGGTTAAACTGACTGATAAAGGTTTCCCATGTTTCCTTGGCCTCATCGCCGCCGGACAGGGCCTTGTCTGCCAGGGCTTTGAATTCACCAAGAAGCTTTTTTACCGAGGCGTTTTTGATGTTGATAAGAACCTTGTTCTGCTGCAGAATTTCCCGGCTCACGTTCAGGGGCAGGTCCTCTGAATCAATAACACCCCGGACAAAGCGCAGGTAGGTGGGCATCAGTTCCTTGTCATCGTCGGTGATAAACACCCGCTTCACGTACAGTTTTACCCCCGGTTTGTAGTCCACGTTGTACAGGTCCAGGGGGGCCTTTTTGGGGATATAAAAGAGGGTGGTGTACTCCAGGGTTCCTTCGGCCTTGGTGTGGATATAGAAAAGGGGATCGTCATTGTCGTGGCCTATCTGTTTGTAGAACTCGTGGTAGTCGCTTTCCGTAAGTTCAGATTTTGCCCGCCGCCACAGGGCCGCGCCGGAGTTTACCTTGTCCGTCTTTTTCTTGCTGGACTTTACGTTTCCCTTGTCGTCGTATTGGTTCTCGTCGTAGGTAAGGTAGATGGGAAAGGCCACATGGTTGGAGTACCGCTTGATAATATCCTCAATGGACCAGCGGTTGGCGTACTCAAGGCCCTCCTCATTCAGGCGCAGAAGCACTGTGGTCCCCTGGGTATCCCGGCCCCCGGTCTGGACCCGCTCCACGTCGTAGCCGTCCTGGCCGTTGCTGGACCATACAAACGTTGCGTCTTCCCCGGCTTTGCGGCTGGTAACTTCGATCTTTTCCGCCACCATGAAGGCCGAATAAAAGCCCACCCCAAACTGGCCGATAAGGTTGGAATCCTTTTTGGCGTCGGCGCCGAGTTTCTCAAGGAAGGCCCTGGTCCCTGACCGGGCAATGGTCCCCAGGGATTCGACCAGGTCGGCCTCGTTCATGCCGATGCCGTTATCGGAAACGCTCAGGGTCTTGGCGTCCTTGTCGAAGACTATGTCGATCCGGGGCTCGAAACTGATGGATTTGTAGGCCTCATCCGCCACCGTAAGGTACTTGAGTTTGTCCAGGGCGTCGGAAGCGTTGGAGACCAGTTCCCGCAGAAAAATTTCCCGGTTTGAGTAGAGGGAATGGATAATTAGGTGCAGAAGTTGGTTTACTTCGGTTTGGAACTGGCGTTGTGCCATAAAAGACTCCTTGTGTTGATGTTAATCGGAAGGGAACCACAATAGATTCCCCCTATAAGATAATAAGGCTGCCTGGCCGGAGGCAAGAAAAACCCTCCCTCCCGCGTTGGGCTAGTACGCAGTCATCATTCAACCTGTGAGTAATTCAGTTTGATACGCCCGAACGTAACTCTCTACCGCCTCCCGGCAGGGGCGGGGATAGCCCGGCGGAAAACCTTGTATAACGGTCTCTCGAACTCCTCCAACATTAATTCGGCTGGGGAGCGGCAGGCCGGCAACGTCCACGCTCGCCTTGCGCCATATAACCAGGCCCAGTTTTATGGCGCAAGGCTTCGGTCAAGTGGCCGCCGCGGCCTGCCGCTCCCCAGCCGGTTCACATTGTGTTGTTCAACCAACCCTTATACCCACGATAACCACCATCGTTTTCCCCCGGGCTATCCCCGCCCCCGCAGCGGTTCACGATAGGGAGTTAAGGTTAGGAGGGTATCAAACCTAAAACCTCAGGTTGAATGGTGTCTGACTACACCACAAAGAGGGCAGAGTCGTGG
>JAIRND010000133.1 GCA_031258225.1 Treponema sp.
CCTCGGCGTAAACCGCCGCTCCGGCTACCGCGAGGAGAACGGCCGCCGCCAGGGCGGCCGCCCTCCGGCTTCCCCCGGTTCTTCCGGTTCCCCGCCTTCCGGTTCCCGTTTTTCTTCCCGTTCCGGTTCTTTCCGTCTCCGTTCCCGTCTCCATTTTCTTTTCGTACTTCATCCAGATCCCCCCTGCCACGCGCTTCTCGTGTTCCCGCTCCCGGGCGCCTTGCGGGCCGCGCGCCGACGGCGTTCGCGGCCCCGCCCGTGGGCGGGCAGTTCAAAATCATAAATTGTTACAATTTACTGATTTTGAACTTTTGTATTCTTATCGACCATTCTACACATAATTTTTAGAATGTGTCAACAAAAAAATCGTGAACTGGACAGAATCTCCAAAAAAGAAAGCGGGAGAGGGGAGGAGAGGGGTTCACCAGACCTTTGGTAAACGCCGACGCCCGGTTCCGCCTTGAACAAAGCCCCCTTTTCCGGTAGAATCAAAACATTAGAAGCTGACCCTGGATATTACGGAGACCGGTAAATGAGTGTTCTGAGTATGGTTTTGTTGGTGTTTTTTGTCATTATCGCCATTCTGCTTATCCTTCTTGTTCTGGTTCAAAACGAGGAGGGGGACAGCATGGGGGGTATTTTCGCGGGCGGCGGGGGTTCTGCCTTTGGTTCGCGGGCCGGTAATGTGCTGACCAAGACCACCACGGTGCTGGGTACCCTGTTTCTGGTCATTAGCCTGGCCCTGGCCCTGCTCAGTCGGGGTCCCGGGGCCTCCGGCGGGGTCGAGGCCGAAGGTTTCAGGCTTAATCCGGAAGCCGCGGGCACCTGGGTGGAGGACGAGTTGAACCCTCCCCAGGCGGAGCCGGCCGGGGAAGAAGCCGCGGAGACCGAAGCCTCCGGGGCCGCAGAATAGGCCGCCGGAGGTTCCATGTTCCTGCATGAAGTGTTCCCGGCCCGTTGTATCAAGGTTGGTCTGGAGGCGGAAGACAAGGAAGAGGTCTTTGAGGAAATGGTAGACCACTTCTGCCAGGCTACCCGCAGCGGCGCGCGCGAGGAGATCCTGGCCGCCCTGCGCGAGCGGGAAGCGAAAATGTCGACCGGGATTCACAAAGGAATCGCCGTTCCCCACGGGAAAACCAATGTGGTAGAGGATGTGGTTGGGGTCTTGGGGATCTCCCGTAAGGGGATTGACTACGACGCGCTGGACGGTGAACCGATTTACCTTCTTTTCATGATACTTGCCCCCCAAAAAGATTCGGAAAAGCACCTGCGGCTCCTTAAACGGCTTGCGGAACTCCTGGAAAATCCCCAGTTTTACATGGATATTCTCTCCCAGAGAGATTCCCAGGGGGTCTATACCACGATCTGCAAATATGAAGACATCTTCATCACCGGAGAATAGCCGGCATGCTGAACCGCGGTTCCGGCCATGAAACGGCCGCCGCTCATACCCTTACCGGGGCAGGCGGAACCGGCCCGGGTGAAAACGAAACCAGGGAAAATATTCTTGCCCATCTGTTGAAGATCGAGGCCGATGCCGCATCGCTGGTCGATGACGCCCAGGCGGAGGCGGACCGGCGGATTGCCGAATCGGAAAAACAGAACCGTTCCCGCTACGATGAAGAATACGCCCGAAAAGCCGGGGAGCTGGACCGGGCCTTTGAAGAGGAGATCGGCCGTATCCGCGCGGATTATCAGGACCAGTTGGAGGCGTACCGGAAGATTCTGGATGCCATTTCCGTGGATCAGGGGCGTTTTTCCGCCCTTATGGATGATCTTTTGACCAGGGGTCCCCGTCCGGCGCAGGAGGCTTTTTGGGGCCGAATGCCCCCCCAGGGGCTTTGAGCATGCGTCTCCCGCGAAGTTCCGGTCCCCCCAGTCTGCCGGGGGCCAGGCTCACGCCGGGGGCGGGGGAACGGGCCTATGTGTACGCCAAGGCCTGCGGAATCATGGGGAAATCCTTTGTGGCCAGGCGGATCCCCGAACTGACGCGCCCGGACCGGCTTTCCGCGCTGGACCGGCTTGTCTTCCCAAGGGAAAGCCGCGAACTGCCCGAACGGGAACTTCTACCCGATCTGGAACGGAGGATTACGAAGCGGGCGGTATCCCAGATACTGTCCATCGTTTCCTCCTACTCGCGGCCCCCGGAACTTCTGCTGCGGCTTCTGCGGACCTGGGAATACGCCGATCTTAAATCCAGCCTTAACGCCCTGGTGGGCGGGGAATCCTCTTTTCCCTCCTGGACCGGGCTGGGCCCCTTTGGTACGGTACGGTTTGCCGCCTACCCGGACCTTGCCGCCATGCTCAAGGGGACGGAATTTGAATTTCTCCTGTCGCGGGAGATGAACCTGGTCCGGGGCGGGGACGCGGTACTGGCACAGACCCTGCTCGATAAGCACTACTACTCCTGTCTCTGGCAGGCGGTAAAAAAACTTCCCGTTTCCGACCGGACAGAGGCGGAAAAGATAATTGCCGAGGAAATTTCCCTGCGGAACTGTATCTGGGCCCTGCGGCTGCGGAGTTACTACGGCATGCCGGGCCGGGAGGTATCGGAGCATCTTATGGACATTGGCCCCGTAAAAAGGGGAAAATCCTTCCGCAAGGGGGAGAACGTCCCCGCCCCCGTGTCCCTGGCTGCCGACGCGCGGGCCATGCTGGATTTTAGTCTGGATTCCCGTTCCGCCTGGGAGGGCTGGAGGCGGGAGCGGTTTCTGAACCCCGAAATTCCCGGCCGTTCCTGGACCGCGGACCCCCGGTACTTTCAGAATGCCACCGGGGACTACCTTTACAAACGTGCCCTGCGGGCCTTCCGCCGCAAGCCCTTTTCCGTTGATACGGCCTTTTGTTTCATACGGATCAAGCAGTACGAGGAAGACCTGCTGACCAGCGTGGCCGAAGGGCTGGGCCTGGGAATGTCCGGTCAGGATGTGTTTTCCCTTTTGGAGGTGGTTCCGTGATCCGGCCAAGGAAGATGAAGCATGTCGAACTTACGGTTCTCTCCAGGGATGTCGATCATGTCATTGAGTATCTGGGCCGCCGGGGGATCATGCATTTTTCGGAAGGCGGCGAGGCCCGCATTCCCGAAGAAACCATGTTTCGGGACCTGCCGGATTTGGAGGAGGGCCCCGGCATTGGCCTGCGGGGAGGCGCCCCGGAGATTCCGCCCCGTTCCACCGGCCTGGCCGAGGACGACGATACCGGCAAGGCCGGAGGGCCGGCCATCGGACCGCCCTCCGGCGCCCTGTTCCCCCCCGGCGGGATTTTTGGCGCGGGGCGGATAGAACGGCGAAGTTCAAGCCCCCGTTCCCTTGATCACGCGGCCTTCCGGCATATCCAGGACAACCTTGAACGGCTCCGTTCCGCCGCGGCCTTTCTTGGCATTGACCTGCCCGCCGAGCCGGAGGAAGACACGATGCTCCCCACCGAGGCGGAGGAGGTCCTTACCGGTAAATTTCAGGAGGGGGTAAGCAGCCTGATAAGCCGGGAGAACGAGGCGGCGCAGGAGAAGCGCAAGGTGGAGGAGGCCCTGAACGAGGCCCGCGCCTTTGCCAATCTGAACGCCCCCTTCGCGGAACTCGATCAGCTCTCCTACCTTACCCTGCGTCTGGGCCGCCTGGACCTGAAGGCCCAGGAACAGGTCCGGCGTAATTTGGCGGACCGGGCGGTGATCATCTCCCTGGGGGAGGGGGAACGGATCCTGGCCGCCGCGTCCCGGCGGGGCCGTTTTGCCCTGGACTCGGAACTGAAAAGGGCCGGTTTTATCGCTATCGCCATACCGGAGGGGTATCAGGGTATTCCCCCGGAACTTCTTGAGGGCCTGGAAAACCGGCTGGCCGCGGCTAAGCTGGAATTGGAGAAGATACAGAAGGACAAGCAGGACCTTGCCCGTGAAAGCGGCCCCCGCCTCCGCTCCCTGACGGCTTCGTACCTCATGGCCGCGGCGGTGGAACAGCTTAAGGAAAAACTTACGGCCACACAGAACATCTACGTTCTTTCAGGCTGGACGCCCCAGGATACCGTAGCGGACATGGTGGCGGACCTGGCCCGGATCACGGAAAAACGGATAGCCATCCGTACCTACACCCCGGAGGAGATGCCGGAAGTCGTGGAGGGCCGGGAGAAGGTTCCGGTTTCCCTTAAGCACGGCGCCTATGTCAAAGGGTTCGAGGGTGTGGTCTTTTCCTACGGGGCCCCCCTGTACGGTACCATCGATCCAACCCCCTTTGTGGCGGTGTTCTTTTCCATCCTTTTTGGGATCATGTTTGGGGATCTGGGGCAGGGCCTTGTCCTGTTTCTCCTGGGCCTCTTGACGGGGGGTTCCAAATCATTGAAAAATTTCCGCGGCTACTCTACGCCCCTTGTCGCTGTGGGAATCGCCTCCATGATCATGGGTCTTCTGACCGGCGAGGTGTTCACGATAGAAGGACTCCTGGCCGCCCCCACCAGGGCGGTAACGGGCTTTTTCATGCGGATGTTTAACATTGCCGGGGAGCCGCCGGAGCGGATACTCCACCTGATGCCCGAAAAGGGAAACGTGATGCGCCTGTTTTACTTCTTTGGCTTTACCATTTCCGTGGGGGTAATCCTTAATTCCATTGGACTTGTGGTCAATATCCTGAACCTCGTTTCCCTTAAGCGTTACGAAAAGGCATTTTTTTCCAAAACCGGACTGTCGGGGCTTTTGTTCTTCTGGTACGCCATTTTCATCGCCGTGCGCTGTCTTGCCGGGGGCCGTTTCGCCTGGTTCGACATGGCCGGCCTTCTTGTCCCGGTCTTCGGCATCTTTTTCGGCCCCGTGCTGTGGTCCCTTGTTTCCGGGGAACGGCCCATATTGAAAGAGGGACTCATGGTTTTCATCATGGAAGGCTTTGTGGAGATTTTGGAGACCCTGTCAACCTACGTTTCCAATACGGTAAGTTTTTTGCGGGTGGGCGCCTTTGCCCTGTCCCACGCGGTCCTTTCGTTTATCGTGTTCACCCTTTCGGGCATGGTAAGCGGCGGGGGGGTGGCGGCCGGCCCGGTTTTCGCCTTTGTCGTGGCAGCCTGTGGAAACGCCCTTATCATCGTACTGGAAGGGATGATCGTGGCTATCCAGGTCGTGCGGCTTCAGTACTATGAATTTTTCAGTAAATTCTTTACAGAAACCGGCGTTGCCTTTACCCCCTTCCGCTTCCGCAAGGAAGCGCGGGGTTAACCCAAGGGGTTTTCCCAAAACGCGCGGGAAGGCCCCTTACCATCGTACATTAGCGGCGGCAGCGCCGCTTGTTGGAGGAGTAGTCTATGAAACGTGTTGTAGTAGTACTGATGCTGATCCTGTTCGCGGCCGTTCTGCCGGTGTTTGCCCAGGAAGCGGCCGAAACCGCGGCCGCCGAAGCCGCGGGGGGAAGCGTACCGGTTTGGAAGTACTTCGCCGCCGCCCTGGCGGTGGGAATTTCCTGCATTGCCGGCGGCATCGCGGTAGGACAGATCGGATCGGCGGCAATGGGGGCCATGAGCGAGAACCCCGAACTTGCCGGCAAGGCCATCCCCTACGTCGGCCTGGCCGAGGGAATCTGTCTGTGGGGCTTTTTGGTGGGCCTGCTGATCATATTCTTTTAGGCTCTGGCTGGTTGGCTGACTGTATGGATTACTACGTTATCGGCGATCCCGAATTGATCACCGCCTTCCGGTTTGTGGGTATAGGCGGCAGGTCCGTGGCGGACGCGGCCGAGGCAAAGGCCGCCTTTCTCCATGTTACGCGGGGTGTGGACGAAACCGCCGGCGTGGTACTTCCGGGAAAAGCGGGCGAAGGCTGCAGGGTACTCATTGTTACCGAGGAAGTGGCGGACTGGCTGGGACAGTTCCTGATCGACTGGCAGCTTTCGGACCGCTACCCCCTGGTGGTGGAAATTCCCGGCATCCTGGGCCGCCTTCCGGGCCGCAAGACCCTGGTAGATTCGATCCGCGAGGCTATTGGTATCCATGTTTGAAAGGTGAGCGATGGAAGAATTACAATCAACCGAAATATTGGACCGGGAAATTTTGGAGGATGCCCGCCGCAAGGCGTTTCGTATCCTCAAGGCCGCCGATGATACGGTGAAAACCAATACCCTTTCCTGGGAAAAAAAGACAAAAAAGGCCCTGGACACGTTGGGACGGCGTTTCGAGGAACGCCGGAGTAAAAGTTCGGAGGAGATCATGGCCCGGCTTCCCCTGGATAAACGCCGGGCGGAATCGGAGAAGATCGAGCGTCTTGTCGGGAAGGCCCTGAACGCCTGGTACGGGGCCCAGAGCCGGCAGAGGATCCTTGATCTGCTGGAAGCGGGACTGCGGCGCTGCCTGGAGGACTGCCCGGAGATTCTGAACCCGGAAAAAACCGGCGACGGGCGGGCCATTAAGGTCCTGTTTCACAAACTCAGCGGGGAAGAGGGGGAGGCCCTCCTGGCAAAGGTGCTTCCCCCGGAAAGCTGGGAACCGGCCGCCTACAGCCTGAGCGCGGGGGGCGCGGCGGGGGCCTCCTCCACGGGGGCGGGCGCCGCTATCCGGGCCTCCGGGGCCCTTTCCGGCGAATTCCCGGAACTGGTACTCGACAGCGCCGGCGTGCGGATAACCGCCTCCATCAACATGCTGGTGGCCGCCCTTTTCGCGGATTACCGTCTGGAACTTACCGCCGCGCTCATTGGGGAAGGCCGCAACATACTTGCCGGGGGCCTGCGATGACGGAAGGCAGGGTACGGCGTATCTCCGGCCCCATTATCCGCTCCGGCGGCCTGGGAAGCGCCGGGCTTTTCGACGTGGTGGAGGTGGGGGAAAAACGGCTTATCGGGGAAATTGTCCGCCTGGAACGGGACGAGGCGGTGATCCAGGTCTACGAAGACGATACGGGCCTGCGGATAGGGGCCCCGGTCCGTTCAACCGGCCGCCCCCTGTCCGTACTGCTGGGCCCCGGCCTTATCGGTACCATCTACGACGGTATCCAGCGGCCCCTGGAAGCCCTGTTCCGGCAGAGCGGCGCCTTTATGAAATCCGGTTCCCGGGGCGACCCCCTTGACCCCCGGCGCGTCTGGCGCTTTGTCCCGGACACGCGCCTGGCCGAACGGCTGGGAGCGGGGGAGGACGTTAAGGCCCTCCCCGGTCTGATCCTGGGGACCGTCAAAGAGACCGAAAGCATCAACTGTACGATCATGGTCCCCTCCGGCATTCGGGGAGGGACCATCGCGGCCCTCAAACCGGAAGGGGATTACCGGATCGACGACGCGGTTGCCCGGACCAGCCTGGGGGAGGATATTCCCATCGCCCAGTGGTGGCCGGTCCGTATGCCCCGCCCGGCGCTGGAACGGCTTTCGCCCGATCAGCCCCTGATCACCGGGGAACGGGTCATCGACGTATTTTTCCCCCTGTCCAAGGGGGGAACCGCCGCAATCCCCGGCGGATTCGGCACGGGCAAGACCATGACCCAGCACGCCATTGCCAAATGGTGCGACGCCCAGGTGATCATCTACATCGGCTGCGGGGAGCGGGGCAACGAGATGACCGACGTACTCACCGACTTCCCCCAGTTGTTGGACCCCCGGACCGGACGTTCCCTGATGGAACGCACAATCCTCATCGCCAATACCTCCAACATGCCCGTGGCCGCGCGGGAAGTCTCAATCTACACCGGCGTTACGCTGGCCGAATTTTACCGGGACATGGGCTACCACGTGGCGATCATGGCCGATTCCACCAGCCGCTGGGCGGAGGCCCTGCGGGAACTTTCCGGCCGCATGGAGGAAATGCCCGCGGAGGAGGGGTTTCCCGCGTACCTTCCCACCCGGCTTGCCGAATTCTACGAGCGGGCGGGCCGCGTCAAGGCCCTGTCGGGACTGGAAGGTTCGGTCTCAATTATCGGCGCCGTGTCGCCCCCCGGCGGGGACTTCTCCGAGCCGGTAACCCAGCACACCAAACGGTTTATCCGTTGTTTCTGGGCGCTGGACCGGGACCTTGCCAACGCCCGGCACTACCCCGCCATCAGTTGGGTAGACAGCTACTCCGAATACGCCGAAGAACTTAAACCCTGGTGGGAAAAGGTGAACCCCCAGTGGGCGCGCGCCCGGCAGGAGGCCCTGGACCTTTTGAAACAGGAACAGCGCCTGGCGGAAATTGTGCGCCTTATCGGCCCCGACGCCCTGCCCGACGACCAGCGCCTGGTTCTTATCACCGCGGAGATACTGAAAAACGGCTTCCTGCAGCAGAATTCCTATGACGAGGTCGATATGTACTGCGTTCCCGCCAAGCAGGTACGGCTTTTGGAACTTATGATGAGCTTCCACCGCCGCGCCCAGACCTGCGTCAAGCTGGGGGCCCCCTTAACCAAGATCACCAGCCTGTCCATCCAGGAGAACCTTTCACGCCTGAAAAGCCTGGTGAAAAACGACGACCTTGGGGGCCTTGACGATTTTGAGCGGGACATGAAAGCGGGCCTTGAGGAACTGGAACGGAGCTACCGGGATACCGACGGGGTCAGCCTAAGGGAGATTGTATCGTGAGAGGCGTTGAATACCGGGGCCTTACCCGGATCGAGGGCCCCGTTGTCATAACCCGGCGGAGCCGCAACGTGGGCTTTAACGAGGTGGTGGCCGTTTACGACCGGGAGGAAGGCCGCCGCCTGGGCCGGGTGGTGGACATGAGCGATGACTGGACCGCCATTCAGATCTTCGGCAGCAACACCGGCCTGTCCGCCGACGATTCCCGCGTGGAATTCCTGGGGAAGCCCATGGAACTGCGGGTGGGGCCGGGGCTTCTGGGCCGGATATTCAACGGCCTGGGGGAACCCATCGACGGCTACGGGGACATCTTTTCCTCCACCACGCTGGACGTAAACGGCCTCCCCATCAACCCCTATGCCCGGACCTACCCCCGGGACTTCATCCAGACCGGCATTTCCGCCATCGACGGCATGAACACACTGATCCGGGGCCAGAAACTCCCCATATTTTCCGGCAACGGCCTTCCCCACAACCGGCTTGCCGCCCAGATCGTCCGGCAGGCCACGATCATCAACGCGGGGGACGGCGGGGCCTCCACCGTGGAACCCTTTGTCATCGTGTTCTGCGCCATGGGGGTCAAGTACGATGTGGCCCGGTTTTTCCTGGACGACTTTGAGCGTACCGGGGTTCTTGCCAACGTGGTCGTGTTCCTGTCCCTGGCGGACGCCCCCAGCCTTGAACGGCTTGTGGCCCCCCGCTGCGCCCTTACCGCCGCCGAATATCTGGCCTACGAGAAAAACATGCACGTCCTGGTGGTGATGACCGACATGACCAACTACTGCGAGGCCCTGCGGGAGGTTTCATCGATCCGGGGGGAGGTGCCCAGCCGCAAGGGCTACCCTGGCTATCTTTACTCCGACCTGGCCGGCCTCTACGAGCGGGCGGGGAAGATCAACGGCTCCGGCGGCTCCATCACCCAGATCCCGATCCTCACCATGCCCAACGACGACATCAGCCACCCCATTCCGGACCTTTCCGGCTACATCACCGAGGGCCAGATCGTCCTGGACCGGGAACTCTTTCAGCGGGGGGTCTACCCGCCGGTAGCCGGGCTCCCCAGCCTTTCCCGGCTTATGAAGGACGGCATCGGGCCCGGCATGACCAGGGAGGACCACAAGGACGTATCCAGCCAGCTTTTCGCCGCCTATTCGCGCGTCAAACAGGTACGGAACCTCGCCTCCATCATCGGGGAGGAGGAACTGTCCGAAGCCGACAAGCGGTACCTCAAATTCGGGGAACGCTTTGAGCAGGTCTTTCTTTCCCAGAGCGAGTACGAAAACCGGAACATCGCCCGCACCCTGGACCTGGGCTGGACCGTGCTTGCGGAAATCCCCCAGGATGAACTCCTGCGAGTCAACAAAACCTACATCGACAAGTACCTCATGCCGATCATCGCCTCCGGGGGGAACTAGTACGCAGTCAATATTCAACCTGTGAGTCGTTCAGTTTGATACGCCCTGAACGTAACCCTCTACCGCCTCCCGGCGGGGGCGGGGATAGCCCGGCGGAAAACGCTTGTAGAATCCGCCTGCGCTATTTTCAATACGCTGCGGCGGGGAATTCCAAATGTTTTCCCCCCGGGCTATCCCCGCCCCCGCAACGGTTCACGATAGGGAGTTAAGGTTAGGCGGCTATCAAACCTAAAACCTCAGGTTGAATGGTGTCTGACTGCAAATTTGGTGCCCCGGCCCATGCAGAGAAGCACCAAAAACCCCCCACAATTACAATCATGACTGCGTACTAGTACTGTGGGGGTTTAGACATGTTAGGCATGGTCCAGATTAAAACAGTGGGTGCAGCATTCCTGTATCAGCTCGTTGTCGTGGGTAATAATAAAGATTGTTTTACCTGTTCCAGCCATTTCCCGCATGCACCGGGACACCATTAAAAGCCCCTCCCCGTCCAGGCCGCTGGTTGGTTCGTCAAAAATACAAATATCCCGGCCGGAGAACAGGCCGCAGGCCAGGGAAAGGCGCTGCTTCTGCCCTCCCGAAAGGGCTGCCGGGTGGGCGTCCCGGTATTCGTACAGTCCAAGCTGCTTCAGGATTATCCTTGCCGTATCAAGCCGTTCTTTATTCCGCGGCGACAGCAGGAGAATTTCCTCGGTAACGCTGTGGGTAATGAATTGGGTAGTGGTACTGTTGGCGCTGTACCAGACTGCGGCGGTTCGTTTTTTCAGGCTTGCGGGGTTTTCCCCCATCACTACCGTGCCGCCGCTTTCCCTGATAAGGCCGCACAGTATTTTACCCAGGCTTGTCTTTCCAATTCCGTTCCTCCCCGTAATGGCGGTGATCGTGGCGGGAAACGCGCGGAGGGAAATTCCGGCAAGAATGGTTTTTTCTTTTACCCGGTAGGATATATCCACGGCTTCTATCGCCGGTTTTCCGCCCCCGGTTCTGATCCCCCCCTCCGGGGAGGGCAGGCAGGGTACGTCAATCCGTTCCGGCGAACGGAGCCCCAGGGCGCGGCGCCGCGCCGCGGACAGGGCCCGGAGTTCAGCGGGGCGGTATTCCGCGGTAACGCTGCCATGTTCCAGATACACAATGCGGTCGGCTATTTCCATGAAACAGGACAGGCGGTGTTCGGCGATAATGAGGGTATGGCGTGATTTTTTCAAATCCATCAAAATTTCCGCAAAATGAAGCGACGCTTCCCCGTCCAGATTCGCAAGGGGCTCGTCAAAGACGTAGATTTCCGGGGACACGGAACGGACGGAAGCGATGGCGACTTTTTGCATGGTCCCCGATGAGGCCCGGTCCAGCGGGGTACGGCGGAGATGGTCAAGGTTCATGTCCCGGATCACGCCGTCGGTGCGCCGGCGGATTTCTTCCGTGGGGAAGCCGAGATTTTCACATGCAAAGGCGATTTCCCCGGCCAGTTCCCCGGAGAAAAACTGCGATTGGGGGTCCTGGAATACATTCCCCATGACGCGCGCCCGTTCCCAGGACGGCATGGCGGCAGCCGGTTTCCCGTCAATCAAAACATTTCCCGTTAATGTTCCCCTGTAATAAGACAGGGCCAGCCCGTTGATTACCCTGGTCAACGTGGTTTTTCCGTTTCCCGAACGGCCGGTCAGGATTACACATTCCCCTGTCTCGATGCGCAGGTTAATGTTTTTCAGGATTGAATCCCCTGGTGTTCCACCTGGTGTTCCACCTGGTGGAACACCATAGGAAAAATAAACCCCCTGTAATTCAATCACCCGATGCCCCAATACAGCAAAAAAAACAACGTTCCCGCTCCCGCAACCGACATGCACAGATAATCGCCGCCCTTCATTTTTTGTTCGTAGTAACTTCCCCGTCTGACCGGGGCTTCAATTCCCCGTGATATGGCGGATACGGAAAGCTGATCGGCCAGTTGCAGACACCGCAGAAGCAGGGGAATGAGAATATATTCAAACACCGCCAGGGGACGGCGCAGCATAGTCCCCGGCCCAAGAACCCCCCGGTTGCGCAGGGATTCGCCCAGGTTCCGAATCTCCGTCTTCATGGTCGGGAAAAAACGAAAAATGACCAGGGTCCCCAGGATTATGGACGAAGGGGCGCGGAGGCGGGAAAAGAACGCGATAAGGTTTCCCGGCGGGCTTGATATAAGGTCCCAGGAGACGATAAAGACCGGAGTCAGCCACCAGAAGGTGTAGATATAATATTCGGATATAACCAGTGTATGAAAACCATGGCGGAGGTTCAGAAACAAAACAACGCTCAAAAGGCCGTAGAACACCAGCCAGCTTATAAGCTGTTTGCGGACGCGCTGACAGGCAAGGTACCCCAATCCCATAAGGCTCAGAATCCAGGTGCGGTTAATATCCGCGGCCAGGGAGACGCCGAGGATGGCGCAGAAAAAGACAAAGACCTTAACCGCCGCCGGAAATTCGTGGGCATGTCCGGCGGTATGTTCCGCCGTGCCGGAACGCATTTACAGTATTCCCGCTTTGGCAAAATGCTTGTTCATAAGTCCCCTGGCTAAAAAACACCCCAGCAGGGCGCAGATCAGGTTAATCAGAACTATCGCCAGAATCCAAAGCGGCCGTGAGTAGTAGTTCACATAGCTGTCTATGTAGTCCTGGGACATACCGCTGGACAGGACATTTTTTTCAAAATCTTCCCAAAAGAACCAGAGTGGCAGCAGATTTATCCCCGTATAGAGGCCGCCCTGCAGTATCCAGGCCGTGCTTATTTTCCGGTAGTTTTGGTACGAACCTTCTTTCCACAAAATTATTTCGCAGAGAAGTCCCACGATAACGAGGTAGGGCAGTAGAAACCAGTTGCCCATGATAAGGTACATCAGCCCCACCAGGGTCATGTAGAGGAGCGTAACCATGCGCTTCGCCACCCGGCGTACCATCAGCACATACACCGGGGCGCATACAAAGCAGATGATCCCGATGGTAAAAACCATGCTGACAAAGTGATTGAGCATACAGACCGCGTTAATGACAAGCTGTATCACAATAATCAAAACACTCAGGATAACCGTGGTGATTACATCCTTGACCCCAAACCTACTCATGATTGACTCCTTTGGCGGAGACCCGCCAGTTTTTCGCCTTTTTCTGCTCCTCGTACATCCGGGCGTACCAGCCGCCTTTTTGCAGAAGTTCTGTGTGACTGCCGGACTCGGCGATCCGGCCCTGCTCGATAACCAGAATATTGTCCGCGCCGGTGATCGTCCCCAGACGGTGGGCGATGACGATGACGGTCTTGCCCTTCATCAACACGTCGAAGGCCCGGTTGATCTC
>JAIRND010000162.1 GCA_031258225.1 Treponema sp.
GGGGGCTATACAAAGAATTATACACGATAACCTAAACTCCCTTCACGCGCCGGTAAGGCGCGCTACCGAAACCGGCAACTCATACAACATTCTATCATGCTGTTTTGGACCTGTCAAGAATTTTTTGACATTTTTTATGCGCGGCATGTGTGAGCCTCCACGGGCGGCGGGAGGGCTGCCAGGGCGGCCTCGATCTCGGCGATATCCGATTCCGGGGTGGAGGCCCCGGCGCTGAGGCCGACGGTTTTGAAACCGGCGGTTCCAGGGCCGGTAAGGGCGGCCGTGTCGATTTCCGCGGCGGATTCCACAAGCCAGGCCGGTTTTCCCAGGGACCGGGCAATGTCCAGGAGGCAGCGGGTATTGGACGAGGAACGGCCCCCGGCGATGACCAGGGCGTCTACCCGGGGACAGAGTTCCCGCAGGGCGTCCCGCCGTTCGGCGGTGGCGGGGCAGATGGAATCCACGACCGCGAGGCCGGGAAAATAACGGCGGATAGCCTCCGCGATCCGGCGGTATTCTTCGGCGTCGATGGTGGTCTGCCCGATAAGGGCGGTCCGGGCGGCGGGCCGTTCCCGCGCCAGACCGGCGGCCGCGAGGGAGGCCTCCTCCGGGCATGAGACCACGAGGGCCTGCGGGGCGTAGCCCCTAAGACCGGCCACCTCCCCGTGCCGCCGTTCCCCGGCGATAAAAAGAGAAAAGCCCGCCTCCTCAAGGGAACGGGCCTTCAACTGGTTTTTCTTTACCCGCGGGCAGGTGGCGTCCACCAGGGCCGCGTGACGGCGCCGCAGTTCTTTTTCCAACACGGGGCTTACGCCGTGGGCCCGGAGGATCACCGTAAGCCCCCCCAGGTCCGGGGGAAGGGCGGCTTCGTCAAGAATCCCAAGCCCCCTCCCCTCCAGGGAGGCGAGAACACGGGGGTTGTGGATCAACGGACCCATCGCGCGGACGGCCTTCAGGGTAAGTTCGGCCTCCGCCAGCTCCACGGCCCGGCGCACCCCCATGCAAAAGCCCAGGACCCGGGCCCGGATCACCTCCATTACACAGACTTAGGCCTTAACGGGGACCTGCCGGGCGGCGGAGTCCGCCGTTTTCGTTTTTTTCTGTTCCCGTTTTTTCACCCGGAGATCCCACGCGTACACAAAGCCGGCGGCGATAAAAATTGTGGAGTACACGCCGCTTACCATGCCCACCAGCAGGGCCAGGGCAAAATCTTTCATGGAACCTGTCGTGAAAATGAAAAGGAAAACCACCGCCAGCATCGTGGTAACCGTGGTTATGATGGTCCTCCCCAGGGTCTCCGAAAGGGAACGGTTCAGCACCGTTACAAAGGGATCGTCGGGGTAGATACGCCGGGTTTCCCGAATCCGGTCAAAGATAACAATCGTGTCGTTGATCGAATACCCCAGGATCGTCAAAATCGCCGCGATTGTGGTGGTATTGAACTCCATGCGGCTCCACACCACAAAGGCCACCATGATAAGGCCGTCGTGGATGATGGCCAGTACCGCGCCGATGGCAAACTGGGGCTTAAAGCGGACGGATGAATAGGCAAGGATCAAGAGCAGCGTAAGGCCCAACAACATTCCCGCCTGATCGGTAAGGTCCTTGGAAAACCGGGAACCCACATAATCGGAACGGAGTACCGCCACCCCGCCCCGGCCAAAGTAGGCTTCCAGCGTGTCGATGATCTTTTCGGTGGGAACGCTCCCGGTTTCATCCTCATCCAGCCGGATCATAAAGTGCCGATCCGCGTCCTGTCCAAGCTGCTGAACCGAAACGATCTTACCCAGGCTGGTAAGGGATTCCCGGACTTCCTGAATGGAAATTGGGGCGGAACCGGGAACCAGGCAATGAACAACAAAGGGGTCTTCCCCCAAGAGGGGATTGGACTGGGCGCTGAAAACGAGATACTGGGACCCGGTAGCGCCGGGGACGCTGAGCGTAACGTCAATCCCCTCCAGTTGATCGGAGGACCGGATGGCCTGGGTAAGGGTTTCCAGCGTGTCGTACTGGGCAAAGGGGAACGATACGGTTCTGGATTCTACCCCCACGCCGGAAACAACGATGTCCAGTCCGCTCCTGTCGAACGATACGGTGGCGGAACCCTGCCCGGACCAGGTTAGGCTAAAGGCCGTGGGGGCAAAACGGAGTTCCTGGATAAGACCGGCCTGAAAATCCACCCCCATGTTGAATCCGCCCTTAACGATGTACCCCACAATGCCGCCCAGGGCCAGGATACTGGATATGACGACGGCGGGGAGGAAGAAACGCGAGAAATGAATGATGCGCTTCACTATTTTACCCCCCCGGCGGCCAGAAGGGGTTCCCGTTTGCGGGCCCAGGTAACCGATACGTTTTTACTTCCCAGCACATCCGTACTAAAATCAAAAATCAGCCGGGAGACAAAGAGGCTGGTAAACACCGAGGAAAACACGCCGATGGCCAGCGTAACGGCGAAGCCCTGTATGGGGCCGGAACCCAACTGGGAGAGGAACAGGGCGGCGATAAAAGTGGTGATATTGGAGTCCATGATTGCCCAAAAGGCCTTGTCGAACCCCCCGTCAATCACCGCCTTTCTGCCCTTCCCAAGCCGCAGTTCTTCTTTCATGCGCTCAAAGATAATCACGTTGGCGTCCACCGCCATGCCGATGGTAAGGATGAAGCCCGCGATGCTGGGCAGGGTAAGGGTGAAATTGAAGGCCGACAGCACCGAAAGCATAAGGTAGATGTTGAGTATCTGGGCCACGACGGCGTTGATCCCGGCTGCCTTGTAAAAGACCAGCATGAAGAGCATGACCGCCGAAAACCCGGCTACCAGGGCGAAAAGCCCCTGCCGTATGGTGTCCCTTCCCAGGGAAGCGCCGATGCTCTGCTGGCTGGCCACGGTAAGTTCCACCGGCAGGGCGGCGGTTCTGAGGGTAAGGGCGATATTGTTCGCCTCGTCGATCCCAAAGCCCGTAAGCCGTACCGCGTCCCTGATGGGCGTTTTGATGGTGGCCTGGGACTTGACCCGGTCGTCCAACACAATGGCCAGGGGTTTCTCCACATTGGCCGAGGTAAGTTTGTAGAAGATGTCCCCCCCTTCGGAATCCAGCAGGAAGGTAACTTCCGGCTTCCCGTCCAGGCTGCTCCGTTCCACCACGGCGCTTGTGATGTGGTTTCCGTCAAGGCCCACTTCTTTTTTTACCGCCGCATAGCCCTGGAAATCGTCAAGGCCGTAGCGGTCCTTGGAGTACACCCCAAGTATCTGTACATCCGCGGGAACCACGGAGGGGTCCAGCAGATTGCCGTTCGCGTCAAACGTGGACGCGGGGTGGGCGTCGTAGTACCTGCTAAAGCTGTCCGTGGCTTCCTGGTCCACGATATGAAAGGCAAGGCTGCCCTTCCCCATGATAATGTCGTTGATCCGTTCCGGGTCCGCGCTGCCGGGAATTTCCACGTAGATCTGATCGGAACCCTGCCGGCGGATCACCGGTTCGGTAAGGCCGAAACGGTCGATACGGCTGTTCAGGACCTCCAGCGCCCGGTTTACCGCGTCATCGGGATCATCGCTGTCCAGGGTACGGCCCACCTGCAGGACGATTGAAAGCCCCCCCGAAAGGTCAAGGCCCAGTTGGACGGCGCTTTGCTGCAGTTCCTTTAATTTGAGGATCGAGTCGGCGTAGTGGGATTCAATGGCGTCCACCACTTCCGCCTTGCCTGGGAAGGCGGAAAGCACGCTGTAGACATCCCAGGTTTCCGGGGCCGCGTGTTTGGCCTCCCGGTACAGTTTTTTTGCCTGGGGGACAAGAAAATTCAGCCGTTCAGGCACCTCGGCCCCCGTCCGGGCCAGATTGATAAGTTCCTGGTAATCCTCCTGCGCCATTCCGGAGGAATAGTCCTTGATCTGCTTCCGCGATTCCAGAGCCAGGGTCTGCTGTTCCTTGGGAACGAGGAAATACCAGCGGATACTGGGCAGGAGGAATAAAAAACAAACCACCAGCGTTATTAAAACGATGAGGAAGCGGTACCGTTTACTCATGGATGATTCCTGTTTGGTTTCGATTATCCGGCGCGGCCATACGGCCGCCCCTATTGTTTGTCATTGGCCCCGTCGGCCTCCGCGGAATCTTCGGAATTCTCGTCCCGCTTGTCTTCAATCTTGCCACCCTTCTCCTCTTTGACCTCTTTGGCGGCGCTTTCCACGCTGGAAATGGCGCTGCGGTTGAATTCCAGCTTTACGCTGTCATCCACCTTGAGGATCACCGAGTGTTCCCGCACAGTTTGAATGATCCCGTGAATGCCGCCAATCGTAATAACCCGGTCGCCCTTTTTGAGGGCCCCAAGCATGCGCTGGGTTTCCTTCTGTTTTTTGTTCTGGGGACGAATGATGAGAAAATAAAAAATGGCAATGATGGCAATAAAGGGCAGAAATTGCAGGAACGCGGCGCCTCCCGTCGGGCTGCTTCCCTCCGGGGCGGCCATGAGAAGGGAGAATACAAATGATTTCATACATCAACATCCTTACAGTGAAAAATAGTGTGGCAGAAAGGATAGCACGATAAAAAACAGCGGGTCAACCGGCAAACCGGTTGTGCGTAATTCTATGCGTTTATCGTGCGGCTGCTCAGGAATCAAAGAGTCCGGGCCCCTGACGGACGGCGGGTTTATCCCTGGGGGGTCTCTTGAACGGCAGGGGTTCGGCGCTCGTATCGCCCAGGAGTTCCTGCCAGCCTTTGACGCGGTTCAGGGTTTCAAGGGGGGTCGTGGCGTTCAGGTCCAGGAGCATTATCTCGCGGGCCAGCATCAGGAGCCGCGGGGGAATACGGGCGGCGTCTCCCAATGTAAACCAGATTTGATAGATTTCAAAGTAATTTATGAAATTTTGACCAAAGATTATTCCAGATCTTAAGGTAATTTTATTAATTTCAAAAAATTATCCAAGATTTAAAATTTTATTTATGGAATTCTATTCATTTTTTGAAGATGTTTAATTATAAATTGATTTTCATCGAATTTTAAGGGGTTCCGTGATAATTTAAACCAATTCTGGAAGAAATCGACATATTTTATTGAAATTTTTCCGAAAATTCTTTGATGTTTTAACGTTAATATAAGGATTTACACACAATATGGCAAGGAGTTCTTCTTATTAAACGGAATATTTTTGAAATTTTTGAAGATTTCTTCTTAAATTGGGGAAATATAATCCTATTTAATAGATTTTATGCTATTTTAACGAATATAAATCCGATTTAGAAAGAATTGAACGTAATTAATGAAATTTTGACAAATTATTATTCCAGATATCAAGATAATACAAAGGATTTCGACAAATTTTCAAAGATTCCACTATAATTTTTCGAAATCTATGCAATTCTTTGACGATATTTTTAGTATTATTTTATTTTAATCAAATTTTGAGGGATTTCATGATAATATTAAGAAATTCAAACTAATTTTGACCTTCTTCAACCTAATTCATATAACATAAAAAAAAATTATTTCGCGATTTCATTTAATATCAGTAATATCAAATATTTTGTCAAATATTTCACTAAAATCCTGGATTTCTAACACATTCTTTGACGATTTACATAATATGTCAGGAA
>JAIRND010000163.1 GCA_031258225.1 Treponema sp.
TGTACCAATGGCAAAAACCAGGGTTGGCATTATCGGCGTGGGGGGAATCTCCGCCTGCCACATTGAATCGTACCGGAAGCATCCCGAAGTGGAGCTTGCCGCCTTTTGCGACATCAACAAGGAACGGCTGGACCTGATGGGGGAAAAGTACGGTGTGAAAAAACGCTTTACCAGGGCCCAGGATATGCTGGCCCAGGTACCGGAACTGGACGCGGTAAGCGTTTGTACCTGGAATTCCGAACACGCCCCCATGACCATTGCCGCGCTGAACGCCGGCAAGCACGTGCTGTGCGAAAAACCGATGGCCACCGGCGAGGCCGCCGCGCGGGAGATGCTGGAGACGGCGGAAAAAAACGGCAAGATCCTAATGATCGGCTTTGTCCGCCGCTTCGGCAACGATTGCGCTGTCCTCAAGGATTTTATCAACGCGGGTACGATAGGGGATATATACTACGCCAAGGCCACCTACCTGCGCCGCAACGGGAACCCAGGCGGCTGGTTCGGGGACAAATCCCGCTCCGGCGGCGGCCCCCTGATCGATCTGGGGGTCCACGTGATCGACCTTTCCCGCTACCTTATGGGCAACCACAAACCGGTGTCGGTGTACGGCGCGTCGTTTCAAAAACTGTTTAACCGCCCCCACATCAAGGGGGTAAAGGGCTACGTGGCGTCCTCCGCCGCCAGGCAGGACCCCTGCGATGTGGAGGACCTGGCTACGGCGATGATCCGTTTTGACAACGGCGCGGTACTGCAAATAGAGGCTTCCTTTTCCCTGAACATCAAGAAGGAGCGGGGGGAACTGGAGTTTTTTGGTACCAAAGGCGGAGCGCGGCTGAACCCCGAACTTGAACTGTACACCGAACTAAACGATTACCTGGTTGATATAAACCTTGCCAATTCCACCGCCCTTAGTTTCGACGGCCTGTTCGAGGCGGAGCTTAACCACTTTGTTGACTGTGTCCGCAACGGAACTCCCTGCCGCGCGCCTGCCGGGGACGGAGTGGTCATTATGCGTATCCTGGACGCGGTCTACGAATCGGCCCGCACGGGGCACGAGGTGGTTCTGGGCTAAGGCGGCCGAATAGTTACCGCGTTACGATCCTGCAGTACCGTTTCTTCCCGGCCCTGAGGACGAGTTCCCCGCCGCTGTCCAGGCTGCAGGCTGTAACAGCGGCCGCCGGGTCTGTAAACGCCCCGAAAGCGCCGCCGGAAGAAGACACAAAGGCCCCGCCCTGCTGTACCAGGCGGCGGCCTTCACTTTTGGTAGGCGCCAGGCCCGCATCCACAAAAAGATCGACGATGTTATAGCCTGTCTCGAATTTCGCCCGGAGAAGTTCCGCCCTGGGCATGGATGATTTGTCCCCGCCCTCCCCGCCGAAGGCCGCTTTCGCGCCTGAAAGGGCCTTGTCGGCCTCTTCTTTCCCGTGAATAAGGGCGGTTATCTCCCAGGCCAGGCGCTCTTTGGCTTCGTTGGGGTTCTTCCCCGGGGAAACGAGTTTATCGCAGTCCTCAACGGAAAGGAAGGTAAACATGAGGAGAAAGCGCCGTATGTCCGCGTCCTGGATATTCCGCCAGTACTGAAAAAAATCATACGCTGAGGTAACAGAGGGGTCAAGGAAAACAGCGCCCTTCTCGGTCTTGCCCATTTTTTTGCCGTCCGCCGTGGTTACCAGGGGAAAGGTAAGGACAAACACCTCGGCCCCCTCAACACGGCGGATAAGATCCGCACCGGCCACCATATTGCCCCACTGGTCATCGCCGCCTATCTGGAGACGGCAGCCGTGGCGTTTGTAGAGCTGGAGAAAATCGTAGCTCTGGAGGAGCTGGTAGTTGAATTCAATAAAGGAAAGTCCCGTTTCCAGGCGGAGCTTGTAGGCTTCAAAACCGAGCATACGGTTCACCGAGAAATGGCTGCCGATATCCCGCAGGAAGTCGATGTAGTTAAGCTCCGCCAGCCAGTCCTTGTTATTGGCGGTAAAGGCGCTCTTGCCGTCAAAACCGACGAACCGGTCAAGCTGGGCCCGGATCCTCTCGGTGTTGGCGTCCAGTTCATCGTAACTCAGCATTTTCCGCACGTCCGTTTTTCCCGAAGGGTCCCCGATCCTGGCGGTTCCGCCGCCCAAAAGGGCTATTCCCCTGTGGCCCGCGTCCCGCAGATGCCGGAAAGCGAAATAAGGAACCATGTGGCCGATATGCAGGCTCTTTCCGGTAGGGTCCGTGCCCTCGTAGAAAGTAACAGGCCCTTCGTCCATGAGGCGCGAAAGCCCCTCAGTATCGCTGCACTGCTGAAAAAAACCTCTTGCCCTTAAAACCTCTAACGCCGGATTCATTGATCACTTCCTTGAAATAGGCTTCCAAAAGCCCGATTTCTAAAAAGTATAACCATAATGCGGCCGAACCGCAATTAGTCATAGGAGTATAAACGGAGTACAACTATGAAGGGCGAACCTTTTGTTTTTGCCTGCCACCGGTCGTCGGTTCCCGGCGCAAGCGCCTCATGGGACGATTCCGGCAGTTTCGCGATCTACGCCGATAATGCGTCAATCAGCCTGGAACCGTGTACGGAAAACGCCGTTCACCGGGTGCTCTGGCCGGAAACGGAAAGTCCCAGGACGATAATCTCGGAAAAAGATTGGGGAGAGGCGTATTACGGAAAGATGCGTAAACGGCGGATATTTGAGGCATGGCTCTTTTTTGGAGATGCAAAACAGCCCGCGTGGAAATCAATGCTGGATCACGCATGGAAAAGGAATTACAAACCGGGGAAGCCGGAGTATTCCGAAAACCTAATCTGGGATCTTTCGATTCAGTACACAAAAAAGTTGTACGCGGAAGAGAACGGCTTTTGCGGATTCAGCATCGGTTTCTGCCTGGATCGTGAGAAAAAAAACTGGACCAGGGCGCGGGGCTTTGAGGCCGGCTGGTGCGGACTTCATTTCAGTGTATCCGGATGGCTTGTCGCCTGGCCCTGCGCTTTTAGACTTGAGGTATTGCGCAACAGACTTGATAGAGAATAAAGTTACGCTAAAGGTTTATATTCCAAGGAGGAATAACATGGCAAAAATCGCGTTTATCGGAGCCGGAAGTTTTGGTTTTACCAGGGCTCTGGTAAAGGACATCCTGACCTTCGACGCTTTCAGGGACGCTACTATCGCCCTCATGGATATAGACGACGAGCGCCTGAGTTACAGCACCAGAGCGGTCGAGAAGATCATCAGGGCCGGGAACTACGGCGCTAAAGTTGTTTCCACGAAAAACCGGAAAGAAGCCCTGGAAGGCGCGGACGGGGTACTGTGTACCATATTGAATGGCGATGTCGATGTCTGGAAGTACGATATCGAGATACCCAAGGAATACGGGGTAGATATTACCGTAGGGGATACGCGGGGTCCTTCCGGCATTTTCCGCGCTCTGCGGACAATCCCTGTAATGCTGGACATCTGCAAAGACATAGAACAGTACTGCCCGGACGCGGTATTCCTGAATTATACCAACCCCATGTCCATGCTCTGCCGTGCCATGCAGAGCCAATTCCCCAAACTGAAGATATGCGGCCTGTGCCACAGCGTACAGGGAACCGCGCAGATGCTTGCCAATTGGATAGATGTCGATTTTAAGGACATCACCTATACCTGCGCGGGCGTTAACCACCAGGCTTTTTACATTGATTACCGGTATAAGGGGAACGACGCCTATCCGCTTATACGTAAGGCCGTAGCGGACCCAAAATTATACGAGCGCCCCTGGGTAACGGACGATTCGGCGAGAATAGCGATGTTCCTGCTGCTGGACTATTTTCCCACGGAGTCATCGCCCCACAACTCGGAATACAACCAGTGGTTCCGAAAACGGCCGGAACTCATTACGAAGTATTCTATCCGGCCCTTCGCGTGGATTCTGGACGAGTACCGCAAGCAAAAGACAAGCTGGCGGGGCCAGATTGAACAATGGCTTAACGACCCGAATATCGATCTTAAGCGGGGGCACGAATACGCCGCCTCCATCTTCAACGCTGTTTTCGGCGACAAGGCGCTTTTTAAATTCAACGGCAACATGCTTAATGCGGGCCTTATCGACAACCTGCCCCAGGGCGCCTGCGTGGAAGTGCCGGTTCTGGCATCCGCCCTTGGTTTTGAGGCAATCAAGGTGGGGAAACTGCCGGATCAGATAGCCGCCCTGGTGCATACCTCCTCCATTTGCGAGGAACTGGCCGTGGAAGGCTCCCTGCGCGGCGACGCCCGGAAGGTGTACCAGGCTGTCGCCTTTGACCCCCTTAGCTCGGCGGTACTGGGCATCCATGAGATAAAGGAGATGACCGGAAAGATGTTCCGGCAGAACCAGGGCTACCTGCCCCAGTTCAGGTCCGTATCGCTGGATTAAGGAGATACACGGACATGCAGACAATTTTCAAGAGCCGTTCCCGCTCCCACAGGCTCCCAGGTGACCCGCACCGGTATCTGCCCCCGCAACACTGTGCCATCTTGTGTTTTTTTTCATTCTGTGCTTTGATGGTTTGGTAGGGATGTTTCAACGAGGCGCGTAGGCGCCGCGAATCTCCGGAGCGGTCTCCGCACGGTTCCCGTGTGAATTGCCCGGAAACACAGAGGAGCAGGGTTATGACGGTGAAAAAGATGGCTGTGGTGTTGTTTTTTGCGGCGGTGGTCGGCGGTTTTGCCCAGACGAATGACGCGGACATAGACCAATGGACCGATTTTTTGGGTCGTAACCCCGACGATGCCGATGCGTACAACAACCGGGGCAGCAACTATTACATCAAAGGGGACTATACCAGGGCCATAGCGGACTACGCCCAGGCAATCAGGATAAATCCCAGCCATGCCGCGGCCTACAACAACCGGGGGACGGCCTACTATGCCGGGAAGGACTACGACAGGGCCATAGCGGACTATACCCAGGCGATCAGGATAGACACCGCGTATACCGATGCCTACAACAACCGGGGCGGCGCTTACTATTCCAAAGGGGACATTGACAGGGCCATTCTGGATTACACCCAGGCAATCACGCTGGACGCCGGTTACTCCGTGGCCTTCTACAACCGGGGCAGCGCCTACTACGCCCAAAAGGACTACGCCAAGGCCCGCGCGGATTGGGAGAAGGTCCTGCAGCTTGTTCCCGGCAATGCCGACGCGCGGCGCAACCTTGAGACGCTGCGGAACATGGGCTACTGAACCGGGGGCCGGCGGTATGAAGAGCCGGCCCGGAATTTTTTACTTGCATTATTTTACGGGGTGTGGTACAATATCTTGTAGTGAAACCCACAACGCGGTGTAAGGGTTTGGCATGAGGCGGGGCCGCAGTGGAACTACTCACCCCGGTCCAAAGGAGTGGTGTATTACCAGATGTTGCAAGAGATAGGGGGGGGGGGGGGGGGGGGGGGGGGGGGGGGGGGGGGGGGGGGGGGGGGGGGGGGGG
>JAIRND010000210.1 GCA_031258225.1 Treponema sp.
GCCGAATAGGTACCACCTATGAGGCGATTTTACCTTGCAAACTCCGTAAGCAGCCCATTTATCGTGGTTTTTGCGACACAACGTGGAGCAAAAACCTACAAGTACAACAGGCTGCTAGAGGGGTGTGGGGTTTCGGGAAATAATAACAATCGCGCCTGCCTGCTGCCTTCAGTTTTTCACGGGCAAGAGCGGCCAGGGGCCTGGTTCTTCGCCCAGGCGCTCGTAGAGCGCGCCGGAGATATCCTCATCCCCCGAAAGATACGAACCGGGGAAGAAGATTATCGGAACCACGCGATCCTCGTCGGGGACCTGCCATGCCTCAAAAAAGGCGGCGATACGCTCCCCGTTGTTTCCCGACCGCGTGTTTATCCTGATAATGTCCAGGGGCCGTTCCCCGCCGGCCGTTACAACCGTTTTGGGCAGCGCGTCGATGAGGGGCGTTACCTGCGCGCAGTAGGGGCAGGTAATACGGTAATAGTACACCAGCGTTACATGATCGGGGTTTACCGGATAATCGTCAAAGAGATTGTCCCCGGTCTTCTTTAAGCGCGGGTTGTAGGGCCGCTTGTAGACGTAAAGGTCCTCCACCGCGGTCAGATAGGCTTCCCGGATATTGGCGCTGATGCTGTCGTAGCCCTGAAACACCCGGCCCCCCAGGATCAGGAGGGGGAATTGGAGTGTACCCCGGTCAAGACCCAGGTCATCGGTAACCCGCACGTACTCCTGACGGCCCGCGATATTGTGGGCATTGAGGATATCAAAGCTGTTGGGGTACTGATTCCGCTCTTCAAAGGGCAGTTCCTCCCGGAGGATCGAGGTGAACCGCTCGTAGTCGGTTTGGCACAGGGAGCAGAGTTCCTCGTAGAAGAAGTAGGCTTTGATCTTTTCCCGTTCGTCAGGCGCCGCGGTTTCGGG
Source organism: Treponema sp. (assembly GCA_031258225.1). GTDB lineage: Bacteria > Spirochaetota > Spirochaetia > Treponematales > Breznakiellaceae > JAISFT01. The sequence goes on from JAIRND010000210.1 coordinate 916, forward strand.
AACGGGAGCCTGTGCCACGATCCCCGAACTGTCGGCGGCGGGTCTGGCAAAAACCCCGGCGGGCACAACAGCCAGAACCGCCAGGGCCGTTATACTTTTTACCGATAGTTTTTTCATGGGGACACTCCTTACTTCGCGAAAGCCGAAGCGTTGTACGTAGTCTGAATAATCCGCGGGTACCTGTCAATACTCCGCCTTGACAAAAATTCCGCCCCGGCGACAATGGGGGCGGATGGAGGAACCCCGCTATGAAAGACGGCTATCTGTTGAGCTATGCTCCCGCCGGCTGGGAAGAAGGCATGCTCCTGGGCAATGGAACGGTGGGCGCGATTGTGATGGGCGGGACGGCGCGGGAAACCCTTATCCTAAGCCATGAACGGGTCTACGCGCCGGTGTTTGACGGATTTGGACCGCCGCCTATGGCGGAAAAGCTGCCGGAGATGCGCCGGCTCATCGCCGCCGGCCGCTGTGCCGAGGCCGCCCGGATTCCTGATAGGCTGCAGGAGGCCCAATACGCTTATCAGGGTCAGATATGGACCAACCCCTTTATGCCCGCCTGCGATTTGGTTATCCGCCTCCCCGCCGCCCTGGGGCCGGTTTCAAACTACGAACGGGGCCTGGATTTTGCCTCCGGTATTGGTACTCTCGCGTTTACCCTTGGCGGCGTTGAATACCGGCGGGAGTACTTCATTTCCCGCAAGGACGGGGTAGGCGTTGTCAGGCTGCTTTCTTCCCTGCCCGCGGATTACACGCTCTGTTTCACCAAACACCCCGATGATGAGCCGCCTTATTGGGCGACGGGTTATTACACCGGTCGCGCGCTCTCCGAACCGGAGATAAGCGTTGTGGACGGAACCTGCGGTTACCGTTGTGTGTATACCGGACGCAGGGGCCAGTACTATACGGCCCGTGTCCGCGTCGCTCAGACCGACGGCAAGGCCGGCGCCGATGAATTCCGCAACGGCAGGCTGTCCCCCCAAGCGCGTTCCCTGTCCATACGGGGCGCCCGGGAAGCGGTCCTCCTTTTTTCCCTGGTAAAAGACGCCGAGCCGGATCCCATCCCCGCCGTGGAGGCTTTTTCCTACGCGGATCTTGCAAGGCGCCATGCCGAAGCCCACGGGGCCATCTTTGGGCGGACCTCGCTGGCGTTATGTGAAACGCCGGCCTTCCGTAACGATGAGACGCTCTGGAACGCGGCGCGGAACACCGAAACACCGCCGGGGGAATTTCTGGAAAAGGTCTTTTCCGCCGGGCGTTACGCCATCATCTGCGCCACGGGGAAAACCCCGCCCAATTTGCAGGGGATTTGGACGGGAAAGTGGGGCGTTGACTGGAGCGGCGATTATACCAACGACGGCAACGTCCAAATCGCCATCCTCGGCATGCTGCCGTCGGGGTTTTTTGAGGGACTCTTGAGTGTGTTCGATTACCTTGAGGGCTTTATGGACGAATTCCGCTACAACGCGAAAAAGGTTTACGGCTGCCGGGGTATCCACGTGCCATGCAGAACCAGCGATTCGGGCCTGGTTATCCACTTTAACGAGGCCTATCCCATGCTGTGCTGGACCGCGGCGGCGGCCTGGTTTGCCCATTTTTACTATGACTACTGGCTCTACACCCAGGATGGGGAATTTTTCAAAAACCGCGCCCTTCCCTTTATGAAAGAGGCGGCCCTGTTCTACGAAGACTACCTTGTCGAGGACGGGAGCGGGCGCTGGCTCTTTAGCCCTTCCTATAGTCCCGAAAACACCCCGGCCAATTCGGATTCACCTGTCTGCGTCAACGCGACGATGGATATTGCCTGCGCAAAGGAACTGTTTGCCAACCTTGTCCTGGGCTGCCGTACCTTTGGTATTGAACGTGAGAATGTCGCCGTGTGGGAAAAGTTCCTGGCAAAGATGCCGCCCTACCTTATCGGCGCGGACGGGGCTCTGAAGGAATGGGCCGTTGAAACGCTGGAGGAAAACCAGGATCACCGCCACAGTTCCCATCTTTACATGCTTTACCACGACATTCCCCAGGATTTCAAAAATGACGGGGCCCTTATGGCCGCCGCCCGCAAGGCGTATCATATCCGCATGGAAAAACGTATCCAAAGCAGGGGGACTATGGCCTTTGGTCTTGTCCAGTGCGGTATGACCGCGGCCCACCTGGGAGACGGCGCCATGGTCGGTACCCTGTTGGGGCAAATGGCCCAACTGAACTACTACCCGACCTTTGCCTCCTCCCACGACGCGGGTCCCCGTATCTTCAACACCGATATTTCAGGGGGGCTTCCGGCCCTGATGATGGAGGCCCTTGCCCAGTCATCGCCGGTACCGGACGGGGAGGGCAGGATCGCCTCGTTTGACATTCGCCTTCTGCCCGCGCTGCCCTCCTGCATGGCATCAGGACGGATTACGGGCCTGCGTCTGCGGGGCGGCTATTCGCTTGATCTGGAATGGAAGGACGGCAAGGTTATCCAGTACCACATAGAAAATTTTGGGAAATTCCCCTATGCCCTTACCGCGCCGGGCCGGGACGCCGGATAACCGCCAATAATAAAGTTGTTCAATAACTTCAGTTATTGAACAACTTCCGCTTAAAAATGATATAGTAAAACACCGCCTGACAGCCTGCCGCGCCGAAGCGCGGCAAGCCGCTATTTATCCAGGGGTTCAGGCCGGGAACAGGTGCTCTTGAGGTTGTAGTACTGGCCCGATGCCGACGCGTCGTGGAAGCCGTGCATGATTTCCAGTACGTGGTAGGCCAGTTCGCCCGAGGCCCGGTGCGGCCTCCCCTCCGTAATCGCCTCGGCCATATCGGTAAGTCCCAGGCCGCGGCTGTTGTCAGGGTAGTTTTTGAGCAGGGGTATTTCGGACCACTTTTCCTCCCGGAAACGCCTGACGTAGACCGGGCCGCCAAAGGTGTTGGGATCGGGGACCCGCAGGGTTCCGTCGCTGCCGTAGATTTCAATACAGGGCAGGGTGTGGGAATACACGTCGAAGCTCGTGATAATGGTCCCCACCGCGCCGTTGGCAAAATCCATGATACCGGCGATATGGGTGGGTACCTCTACGTTGATGATCTTGCCGTAGAGGGGTTCGCTCGTGATGGTCCGGGTTTCGAACGTTTTTTTGGTGGAACCGGACACCCGCGCCACCGGGCCGATAAGGTTTACCAGGGCGGTAAGGTAGTAGGGGCCCATATCGAACATGGGGCCGCCGCCTTTCTTGTAGTAGAATTCCGGCCCCGGATGCCAGCTCTCGTGGCCCCGTCCGACCATAAAGGCCACCGCGGCCACGGGTTTGCCGATCCAGCCATCGTCCAGGAGTTTGCGGCAGGTCTGGATGCCCGCCCCAAGGAAGGTGTCCGGCGCGTTACCGACCCGGACTTTTTTCTCCGCCGCGATTTTAAGCACTTCCTGGGCCTCTGCCCGTTCGGCGCAGACGGGTTTTTCGGTGTAGATGTGTTTGCCCGCCTTTACCGTTGCCAGGGAAACCCCATAGTGATTATACGGTTCGGTGATGTTGAGTACGATATCCACATCGGGACTGTTGATAAGGTCCTCAGTCTTCTTGATGTGGGGAATCCCGTAGTCGGCGTTGGCCTTGGCCGCCCGCTCGTGGATAAGGTCGGTTACGGCGGTAACTTTTACCCGTTTCCCGAACATGCCGTTAAGGTTCTTGAGATAAATACCGCTGATGTTCCCAATACCTACAATGCCAATTCTCTGTACACTCATCGTTGTTCTCCTTAAAACATCTTCTTGTTAAAACATTTTTTTGTTACTGGTCCAATCGTTTACCGAAAGGCCCTGCTCACGGGCAATGCGCTTGCCCTCCGCGGCCCAGAGGAGGCCCCGTTTCATGAGTTCCCAGGCTTCGGGGATGTTGAACACGTCGTCGTGGTGCCCCAGGGCGTTGTAGAAAACTCTGCCGTACCCCCAGCGCCGTGTCCAGACCTGGGGAACGTCCACCTCCCCGTTGGCCGAATGGAACCAGTGGGCCACCGGGAAGCGGGTGGTTGCCAGGACTTCGTTGGCGGGATCTACGTGGAGGTAGTACTGTTCGGAACTGACCTTAAAGTCGTGTATCCCTTCGGTGATGGGGTTTGATTTGCTGATGATGTTGACGGTGTAGTTGGTGTCGCCCCCGCCGGGATGGGAAACCCAATTTGCCCCCGTAAGGAACTGGTAGTCGGTACTGAGCCTGAAGGCGTCGCACATACCGCCGTGATTACCCGCTATCCCCAGCCCGGCTCCCACGGCTTCCAGCAGGGGGCCGAACTGGGGCGGCGGATCGGAACTCATGGTCCATACGGGGATAAAGAGATCCAGCGATTCAAGCCGTTCCTGGTCATTCAACACATCAAGAGTCTCCGCCACGGAAACTTCGAAACCTTCACGTTCAAGAAACGTTTTGAAACGTTGGGTTACCAGTTTGGGTTCGTGCCCATCCCAGCCGCCGCACAAAATCAACACGCTGCGCGCCATATACCACCTCTCAAAATAAATATTGGGGCAAACGGTTCCCAAGTCCCGGCCGGGGTTCGGGAACCATTCAAGTAGTATAGCTTTTCGTCCTTGCATAGGCAACGGTCGCGCTAACCCCGGTCCGCAAAAACAGCCTTCCCCGCCGGGGTTAGCGGCAAGGGACAGCGGTAAAAACCTTGCCGGAACAGGGGCGGATTTGTCATGAACGGGGAAACCGCCTAAAATGCCTACAGTCCGTTTTGTTCCAGTAAGGTTTCATTTCCCAGTATTTCCTCTGTGGGGCCATCGGCGCTGATTCGGCCATGGTTAAGGAGAATAACCCTGGGACAGAGCCTGTGGGCAAGGTCGAGATCATGGGTGGCAATAAGCATAGTGAGGGATAGGCCGCCAAGTATCCTGATAAGGCCGCGCCGGGCGCGGGGGTCCAAAAAGGAAGAAGGTTCATCCAAAAGGAGGAGGGACGGTTCCATTACCAATACTCCCGCCAGGGCCGCAAGCCGTTTTTCACCCCCCGAAAGTTTATGGGAAAGTCGGTTTTTAAGATGGGAAATACCCAGTTCCCCCAGGACAGCGGCCATCCGGCTTTGAATGGCGTCTTCGGTAAAGCCGTAATTCCGGGGGCCAAAGGCGATATCCTCCTCCAGGGTGGGCATAAAAAGCTGATCGTCAGGATTTTGAAACATCAGGGCTGCTCTGCGCCGTACTTCACTTAAGTTTTTCCTGTCCGGCGGCATACCGCAGACTCTCAGTTCCCCCGAGGCCGGCGGAAGTATACCCACAAGGCTTAACAGCAGGGTGGATTTCCCCGCGCCGTTGGCGCCGATAAGGGCAAGCCGTTCCCCGGCCTCCACAGAAAAACTCACCTCTTCCAAGGCTGGAACCTTACTTTGACTGTTGTAACTTACCGAAAGAGAAGCCGCCTGTATCACTTCAGTTTACCCGTCAGTCTGCCAAGGAAAAGGCTCAGGTTAAAAAACCGGAGGCATATCATCCCGCCGCATACCGCGATGGTATAGACCCAGTCGGAGGGACGCGAGGGCTGGAGGGCGGCGCCCCGGTAGATTCCCCCAAAGCCACGGCACCTCATGGCTTGGTAGACCCGGTCAGCCCGGTCAAAACTGCGGAGTAAAAGCTGTCCCAGAAAACTCCCCATGTCCTTCATTTTGATACCCCGCTGCCTGGGGGCGCGGAGCATATAGGCAGTGAACATAGAGGCGGCCTCGTGGATCAGGGTGGCAATATACCGGTAGGTCATTACCATCTGGAGGCAGAGGATCTTCGGCATTCCCATGGACGTAAGCTGACGGCAGATGTCAACAAAGAATGTGGTGGCAATGAGGATCAGTACCGCAAAAACAGTAAAGGTTGTTTTCAACATAATTGATACAAAGGAGAGGAGCCCAAAACTAACGGGGAAACTCCCCAGGTAAAAGGCTGTTTCCTTAAGGATAAAGAGGTTGCTTATCCCCCCGGCAAGGGAAAAGGGCAGAGCCGCGCAGAGCCGTACCAGAAGGGATCGCCAGGAGGTACCGGAAAGGGACATGAGAACCGCCGGATAAAAGAAGAAAGGCATCACGGCGCTGATGTTCCAGGGGGGGAAGGAAATAACGGTTACCATATAGACCAGGGTGGTACATATTTTGGCCCCCGGATGGAGACGGTGAACCGGGGAATTGCCTCCGGCGAGCTGTTCCAGATGGTCAACTCCCGCAGCCCCATGGTATAGGCTCACCTTTCCCTAAACTTATACCGGGATCTTTTTTCGCAAGCCGTGGATGAGCAGCCCGATCCCGCCGGCAAGAAGCACCGTAATAACGCTGCCGATGATCCCCGCGGCGGTCGTGCCCAGGATGGACCCCTCTTCGTCCGCCGCAAAACCGTAATCGGGCATAAAGGCGGCGGCCTCCACCACGTTCCTCGCCGTATCGTATACCGGCCCTTCCCGGTCAATCTCGGTTGTACCGGCCACCCCTTTCATGGACCACTCAAGCCCGTCGGGGTAGGCGGAGGCGAATATCGACAGAAGTCCTCCCGTCAAAACGGTAAGAACAATAAAACTGACGAGTATCTTTCTTATGGGAAGGCCCGCGGGCAGCTTTGTGTTTTCTACGGAACTCTCCAAAAGTTCGGGCCTAATGCTCTGAACATAACAGAGTACCCCGGCGGTAACGATCCCTTCCACAAAGCCAATGGCAAGATGTATAGGCTGCATTAAAAGGAGAAAGGGGCCGAAGGGCAGTTCGGTAACGCCGGAAAGAAGGGTTTCCAGAACCACGCAGAAGGCCCCCGCCTGGAGCCCTATCACCACGGAAGCTACCGAAGCGGCAAGTATCCGTTTCTTGCTTATCCCCCTGGCGGTAATAGGTTTAAAGATAAAATGGTAGGCCCCGAAACAGGCGGTAAGCCCCATGTTAAACACGTTGCATCCGTAAGCCAAAAGACCGCCGTCCGCGAAAAAAAGGCACTGGATAAGCAGTACCGAGGCCAGGGTAAGCAGGGCCGGAAAAGGCCCCAACAGAGCGGCAAGAAGTATCCCGCCGCCGATATGCCCGCTTGAACCGGTACCGGGGATAGTAAAATTTATCATCTGTCCGGCAAACACAAAGGCCCCCATCACTCCCATCATGGGTATCTTTTTTTCGTCCAATCTATCCCCGGAGACTTTTTTTACTGCGTAACCGATGGCCGTGAAGCTCACCGCGATCATAAGCCCCCCTACGGCAGGGGAAAGTAAAGGGTCAGACATGTGCATAATCAATCCTCCTTAAAAAGCATCGCTCCCCTGAAAGGGAGAAGCGTTAAAAAACCGGGAACGGCTTTCGCTGTAGAGACGGCCCGAAACCGCCCGGTGGGGGAGGGGAATCAGGCGGGGAGACTGTTCCCCGGGAAAGAGATCCTCCATGAGGGGATCGGCAATTACCCGTTCACAGTTTCTGCCGGAAAAGGCCCGGCGGGCATCGTCTTCGGTGATAAAGAGCCGGTCTCCGGGGCGGAACAGCTCCGTTCCCTGGGTAAAGAAGCTGGCGATACGAACCGGCCCGCTTCCGCCTTCGGTTTCGAGATAGGCCCGGAGGGAAGACGCGAAGAGGGCTTCCCCCACGATCAGCACTTTCTTTTCCCCCGGTTCATCCGCGGCGGGGGGAAATATCTGTGTTGGTTCCCTCCCTTCCGCGGCGGCCCAGAGGCCCAAGCGGATCCGCTCCCACTCCCGCGCCCCGATGGGAAGACCCGCCACAAAGGGGGCGCCGAACCGTTCTTTCAAATACCGGGCCAGGGGGAGGGCCGCCGCGCTGATCACCCAGTTGACCGCCGCGCCGCCGGATTCGACAATTTCTTTTTGGGAAGACCGGGCGCCCCAAACCGCGCGCCGCTCCAATCCCGCCTGGCCGAGCAGGGTTTCCAGAACATCCAGGGCGGCATTGTCCAGATCGTCCAGGGCCGACGCGCCCAGGATATTGACGCCCCGCTCGAATTTGGCGGGCCGCTCATTGAGGAGCCTTTTGGCAATGGCGATATAGGCGTCCCGCTGGCCCTGATCGTAATACTCCAGACCGGTGGCGGGAAAACCGAAGGCGGGAAGCCCGGTCCGGTGTTCCACCAGGGATGCGAAGCCTTTGAAGTCAAAGCCTATCACCATGGGAACGGGGCTGCCGATGATGGTTACGCAGGGCGCGCCGGTGTATTCCAGGGCCCGCGTTATTTTGCCCAATAGTTTTTCATCGTCCCCTATAATGGCGTCTATCTCCCGCAGTCCGGAACTAAAAGTGGGACTGGAACTGCCGAACCAGCGGGGTTCATCGTAGCCTGTATAGGTGCCGGTACAGCCCGCGGCGTCATGGATCACCGTCAGCGCGCCCAGATCATGAAACACCGACGCGACCCCGGAATAATCCGGGGAAAGGGGTGGCAGATCGTATAACAGTTGACTCATATTTGTTTCCTCAAAAACCTGGAAGTTTGGCTGCCAGGGGTCTTAAACGACCAGGCTGTAAGCCTGAACCTGCTGCCGCAGATCCGAAGCGCCTTCCCGAACGCATTGAACCAGGGTCTCCAGGATCCTGGCGTATCCCTCGAAGCCGTACATCCGCTCGTCGAAGGCCAGGGGCGCCGTGACGGGGGCGGCGGTGGCATAGCCCGCCTCGAAGCCTACGGCGATTTCCGTCAAAGGCCGGGCCGACCGGGGGCCGTATTTCCGTACATGGGTAGGGTTTGAAACCAGGATATCCCCCTTGTGGTTTGCCAGTTCCAGGAGGCTGGGTCTTTCAAATTCCGGAAGCTGGGTGGTATAGATCCTGCTCACGTTGATCCCCGACTTAACCAGGGCCAGGGCGAGGTTAAAGGGGGCGATGCTTACCGTTGAATCAATGGCGACCCGGGCGTCCCCCAGAACGGCGCGGGCTTCCCTTTCCTGTTCTTGCATCCTTTCCCGGGCGGCGCGGAAATAGGCTTCCCCCCTTTCCCCCCGGAGGGACGGGCCGCTACAGCCCTCCAGATCTTCCAGAAAGGCGATGAGGTTTTGGTACCGTTCCATAACGGTTTCCCCCTCGTAGGCCATAAAAGACCGGATGGAGGGGATCCCCAGCCGGGTACTCAGATCCTCCCCGGCGGCCCTGCCCTCGGGCCGGACGACGATGGCCGCGGCGCTTTGGGACATTTCTTTGAAGGCCGCAAAATTGGCGCAGTATTCAGGGTGCCGTATGGGGCCAAAACCGTAATGGCCGAGCAGCCTTGCCAGTTCCGAGGTCCGGCTTGGGGGGCGGTACGCCCCAAGGAGGATGATCCCCCGGTCTTTCTTCTCCGGCTTTTCAAGGAACTCGTACATCGATTTTTGAACCCTGATTCCCGGCGGCAGTTTTCCCGCCATGCTGATGGGGTTCATCCGGGCCAGTTTGACGGGGACGCCGTGTTCCGCCTCCATCCGCGCCAGGGCCGCGGTATAATCGGTACCCAAAAGGTCGTCGATGCAGCTTACAAAGATCATCAGGGCCCGGGGCCGGGGTTTTACCCTGGCCATAAGATCCCGCACCCCCTTTTCAATCTCGGCCTCGTAGTCTCCCAGGACTATCTCACTGTCGCTAATGCAGAGATAGCCGATCCTTTTCCGGTACCCCTGTTCAATGGCGGCTATGGCGCCGTGGCGGCCGCATGCCGCGGGACAGACAAAGAGGAGGTAAATTTCGGGAACCAGAAGCGCCACCTTAACCACCCCCCAGCCGCCGTGGGCCGGGGAACAGTAGTGCAGGGTAGATTGGAAAGCCTCCTGCCCCATTACCCGTTCAGGGTTCAGGGCCAGCTCGGCAATGGGTAACTCATCGGTATAAAAATCTTTCATCATCATTTTATGACGCCTCCGCCGCAATCTGTTCCCCGGCGATCATGTTTGAGATGGCGCGGTAAACTCCGCTCATCTCGCTTGAGGGAAATTTTTCCAGTACCGTCTTTCCGTCTTCCTCGGCGTCCTGTACCAGGGAGCAGCGGGGGACATCCCCGATAATGGCGGTCCCGATTTCCGCGGCGGCCTTTTCCACCAGGGCCCGCTCGTTTTCGATGTTACGCCGGTTAAGGATAATGCCGCTCAGGGCCGCGTAATCCCTGCCGGCAAAATTTTTGATGGCCTGGGCGATATTGTAGGCCGCGTAGAGGGCCATCATTTCACCGGAACTTACGATGATCACCTCGTCGGCGTAGCCTTCCAGCATGGGCATGGCAAAGCCCCCGCAGACCACGTCGCCCAGAACATCGTACAAAACAATGTCCGGCCGGTAGGTTTCGTAGGCCTGTAGTTCCTCCAGCTTTTCAAAGGCCGCGATAATACCCCTCCCGGCGCAGCCGATACCCGGGGTGGGGCCTCCCGCTTCCACGCAGAGAATACCGTTAAACCCGGGGGTAACCAGATCCTCAAGCCGTACCGGTTCCTTCTTACCCCGCAGCACGTCCAGAACCGTTCTGGCGCTCCGGCCCCCGGTCAGGGTTCGCGTGGAATCCGCCTTGGGATCGCAGCCTATCTGCATTACCCTGAAGCCCGCCAGGGAAAAGGCGGCGGAAAGATTCGACACCGTGGTGGATTTTCCGATACCCCCCTTGCCATATATAGCGATTTTTTTCATTACCTGCTCTCCATCAACAGAATTAGATATCCATAACTTAGTTAGTCTATACTAATAAAAAAACAGGATCAAGGCACGGCACGGCTGGAATTGGCTTTTCTCGTGAAAATTTACAGATAAAGTTAGAATAATCTAATAAAGTTATTGACAACAAACAAAAATCTGAATAGGATAAGCCGAAAGTTAATTGTAACTAACAAATAGAGTCTGGGATATTGTGAAGGAAAAAACATGGTCTACCTTAAAACGATTTATCAATACCTTATCGTACTGTTCTGTATTTTGGTATTAAATTTTGCCCTTCCCCGGATTGCTCCGGGAAGTCCCGCGACCTATCTGATCGGGGGATTGGATATCCAGTTTATGTCGCAGGAGCAGATCCAAAAGGTGCTCCACGAATTTAAGCTGGATCTTCCCGTTTATACCCAGTTTAAAAATTATCTGCTGGGAATTTTTAAGGGGGACATGGGGCTTTCGGTTATTTACGGCCGGCCCGTGTGGACCATCCTTTTGTACCGGCTTCCCTGGACCCTGCTCCTTATGGGGGTATCCCTTCTGATAAGCGCCTCCCTGGGGATACTGATAGGGGTTATCGGCGCCTGGAAGCGGGGAGGGGGCCGGGACGTAGGTTCCCTGATTCTGGTGATGATCCTCGGTTCAATACCTCCCTTCTGGATTGCCATGCTCTTTATCACCCTCTTTTCCGCTACCCTTAACTGGCTCCCCTCCTTCGGCGCCTATTCCATCGGGGTCCTTCCAGGTACGGGGAAGTACCTGGTGGAAGTGATCCGGCACCTTGTTATGCCGGTCCTGACCCTAACCATCGTCAGAACTGGTTCCATGTACCTGACCACCCGATCTTCCATGGTCATCGCCATGGAGGACGATTATATTCTCCTTGCCCACGCCAAGGGGCTTCGGGAAAAGACCATCCTCTTTACCCACGCCCTGCGGAACGCGATTCTCCCCATATACACCCGCCTTATGACCAGCCTTGGGGCTATGGTCGGGGGCACTGCGGTGGTGGAAACCGTATTCTCCTATCCTGGTCTGGGGAACACCATTTACGAAAGCGTCCGGGCCCGGGATTACAACCTCCTCCAGGGGAGTTTCCTGGTTATCTCGGTGAGTATTCTCATCTGTAATTTGATCGCCGATTTGGGATACCCCCTCCTGGATCCCCGGGTCCGGCGCCAGGGGGCGGAAGCGTGAAAAATATAATCCCCCGTTTATGGCGGCCCGAAAACCGCTTCGGCATTGTCGGCGCCGTTCTCCTTCTGGTCATTGTCATGATGAGCGTCCTGGCGCCCGTCATTGCCCCGTATGATCCCTATCAGCGGAGCGGGGCGCCCTTCGAGAAGCCCAACGCCCGGCATCTCCTGGGCTGTAACGATGTGGGGCACGATCTCCTTTCGGAGCTTATGTACGGCGGGCGGGCTTCCCTTGCCGTCGGTATCTTCGCGGCCTTCTACTCCACGGCGGTGGCGGTTTTCGCCGCCCTGGTGGCGGGGTATTTTGGCGGTCCCCTGGACAGGTTCCTTATGCGGGTGGTGGATGTGGTGATGTCCCTTCCTTTCCTGCCCCTGGTGATCGTCCTTGGGGTGTTCCTCGGCCCCGGCATGGGTACCCAGATTCTGGTAATTTCCCTGGTTATGTGGGCTTCCCCCTGCCGGGAACTCCGGTCCCAGGTTCTAAAAACCCGGAACAACGGGTATATCGACGCGGCCCGGGCCATGGGGGACAAATCGTGGAGGATAATCCTCCGCCACGCGCTGCCGGATCTGACACCCCTTATCGTTCCCCAGTTTGTAATGGTTGCCCAAAGCGCGATTCTGATCGAGTCGTCCCTCAGCTTCCTGGGCCTCGGCGACCCGGTTTCCAAAAGCTGGGGGAGTATGCTCTTCTTTGCCAATACCCGGGCCGCCTTCCTGACCGGGGCCTGGGTCTACTGGGTGTTGCCTCCCGGACTCTGTATCGCTCTGGCCTGCCTCTCCTTTTCTCTCATCGGTTTTTCCATGGCCGGGAAGCGGGGGCTTGAGTATTTTTCTTACGGCTCCTTCAAGAGATCCTCCAAAAACGGGAAATGCCCCGCCGCATGTCCCCTGGCTGTTTCGGATATCAACGTGCGCTACAGAACCGGGCAGGACGAGTGTCTCGCCGTTTCCGAACTAAGCCTGGAATTGAAGAGCCGCGAGGTGCTGGGAATCGTGGGCGAATCGGGCTGTGGTAAAACGACCCTGGCCATGACTATCCTGGGACTCCTGAGGCGTCCGGCGGAACTATCCGGGGGATCGGTCTTTATCAAGGGGGAGGATATGCTTGCCCCCGGTGAAATGAAGATCCTCAAGCTCCGGGGAAAAACCGCCGCCTATGTTCCCCAGAACGCCATGAACACCCTGAACCCGGTTGTTTCGGTTAAGAAGCAGCTCCTGGAGGCCATCAGGATCCACCGGAAACTGCCGAAGGAGGAAGAAGCCGGCGAGGTAGACCGGTTCCTCGGCTATGTGGGGATCGATCCGAAGCGAAAAAATTCCTACAACCATGAACTCTCCGGGGGGATGAAACAGCGGGTAGTGATAGCCATGGCCCTGGTAAACAACCCGGATATCCTCATTGCCGATGAGCCCACCACGGGGCTGGACGTGCTGGTACAGAAAAGCATCCTCGATCTGCTCATGGAACTCAAGGAACGGTTTAACCTTTCGGTGATCCTGATCACCCACGATTTACCCCTGGCCCTGAATTACAGCGATAAGCTGGCGGTGATGTACCAGGGGAAACTGGTAGATTACGGCGCCATTGACGATGTCTGCGCTAATCCCCGGCATTTCCATACCCGGGCGCTCTTTAATAATTTTCCCCGGCTGGATCAGGCCAAGCTCTGGAACCGGCAGGTTTATGAAGACGCCGCCGTCAAGACCGGGGGCAGGGAGAATATCCTTGTGGAAGCCCTGGCGGTCAGGGGTTTGTCCAAGACCTTTTATTCCCGGCGGGGGCTTTTCGGAAGAACCTCCACACCGGTGGAGGCGGTAAAGAAGGTATCCTTTACGGTACGCCCCGGGGAAGTGGTGGGTCTTATCGGCGGAAGCGGTTCCGGCAAAACCACCGTAAGCCGCCTCATTACGGGGCTTGAAAAGGCCGATGAAGGGGAGATCTTCCTGGATGGAACTTCCCTGCTCGATCTGCGGGGGGCGGAACGGCGGCTTGCGGCGAAGAAGATCCACCTGGTTTTTCAGGACCCTTACCAGTCCATGCGGAATTCCATGACCCTTTTCGACATCGTGAAAGAGCCCCTGATTATCGGGAATACCTATGGGCCGGAGGAGATAAAAGAGCGGATCCTTGGCGCCCTTGCGGATGTACGGCTCCCCGAAACGGAAGCTTTTCTGAAACGGACTCCCAATCAACTGTCCGGGGGACAGCGGCAGCGGCTCTCCTTTGCCCGGGCCATCGTGGACAAACCCCGGTACATCATTGCCGACGAGCCCACTTCCATGCTGGATGTATCCCTGCGCACGGAATTGCTCAAACTGATGGAGGATCTGCGGAACCGGTACCGGATAGGCTATCTCTTTATTACCCACGATCTTTCCCTGGCCTATCATTTCTGCGACCGTCTCTTGGTTATGCGGGAGGGCCTTGTGGTGGAACAGGGGAGGGCCCAGGACATCATCCACTATCCTGCCCATGGGTACACCAGGGAACTTATCTCCGCCGTGGAAGTCCCCGGCTGCCGGGCAAATTACGCCTAGGGTTTATGAAGCGGACCGGCCTTTCGATAAAACACTGCGCCTGCGGGATATTTTTCTTTTTCCTGATGGATCCTCTACTGTACGGGCATATCGCGGACGAGATCTCCGTTAAGACCACTATCGATTTTAACGAAGACGATGTCCGCTTTAGTTTTGATATTTCCTCCGGGGTTCTGTTCAGCACCGCCTTTCTGAAAATTCTGGATCCTGACAAAAATAAAAACTTCGAGCCTGAACACGTCTCGGTCTTTTCGGATTTTTTCCTTGAGAAGGTGGAGATACTCTCGGGTGGCGAAGCAAGAGAGCTTGACTTTGCGGGCTTTAGCGCATCGGAGTGGGATTTTTTTGCCGCGGGGATCTCCACCATCATTCTGGAATACACCCTCCCCCGGAACGGGGATGAAGCCGAAACGGTGGACTTACAGTACAAGTTTTCTTTTTATATTGAGACCGCGGTTTATTCTTTGAACATAAAAAACAATATCCCCGGGAAACTTGCCATCCTCAGGGAAAAGCGTAACGAATACCTCCAGAATATCGTGGAGTTGCGGTATACCGGGGACCCGGAACTGATCGCCGCCCTGGCGCCGGAGAACAAGGTTCCCCTTTCGGCTGAACCCGCCGTTGCGGTGGCGCCCCGTTCCCTGCCGGCGGCCCCGGC
>JAIRND010000215.1 GCA_031258225.1 Treponema sp.
CGATAGTGAGTCCCGGTGTCCGGCAGTACACGCTAAAGGCGGGGTTGTACGTGATTGTGCAGACTGGGGACACGGTAAAGATAGATATACCGGAGGGGTTTGTGCCCCGGCAGTGGTAGTAGGGCGGCGAGTAATCGCGGGAGTATCATGGGGCGGAAGAAGGGGACGCCAATTACGTTGCGTGTAACGATGATAAGATTTTTTCTGCTGATCCTGGGAGCCGTTTTCGTGGTACTGTGTTTTACGGCCTGCCCTTTGCCCGGCGATATTGCTCCCGGCGGCAGGAATTACAGCAGCGTCACTTTTGAAACCAGAACCTTCAACGTTCAGCGGATGGATAATGATGACTGGTATGTCCTTGGCGCGTCAAAACTTGCCGAGGGGGCCCACTGTGTTGTTTTTGTCAGCAACACGGAACTGGAATCAGTACCCGTAGGCCTTGCCGACTATATCGCCGCCGAGTACGACGCCAAAATTTACGGCACCATAAGTTCTGTCTTTGGGGATTACATAAGCAAAGGTTTTGATGTGGATGGTAATGGGAAGACCATCCTCCTGTTGCTGGATATTCAGGATGGTTATTCCGGTTCAGGCGGCTATGTGGCCGGTTATTTTGACCCTAACCACATGTACGATGTGTCTGTATACCCCAAGTCAAACCAAGCGGATATGCTCTTTATTGATGTGAACCCCCAGAGTCCCCGGAGCATGGGTTTTTATGTTACGCTTGCCCATGAACTTCAGCATTTGATCAACTTTGCCATGCACAATGGGCACCCGCAGGAAACCTGGCTTAATGAGGGACTTTCCAGTGCCGCGGAGTACCTCTACGGCGGCCAGCAGATGAGCCGGATTAACTATTTCAACAGTGACCCCAAGGGGACCATCGCCCGCGGCAATAATTTCTTTGTGTGGGACGGACATTGGGAGAAAAACGAGGACGATGCCCTTGCCAACTATGCCACCGTTTACCTCTTTTTCCAGTGGATTCGTATCCACCACACCGGGAGAAACGGGGTTTATAGTGCTATAGCCGGTTCTGAGCATACAGACTACCGGGCGCTTACCCAGGCTGTCAAAGGCCGGATACCCGGCATTACGGAAACGGAGGACGCGGAAATTTGGGACCGGGTCCTTCGTTCCTGGATGATCGCCAATTACCGGAACGATTCTACGTCCCTCTATGGGTATAAGAAGGAGTTAACGGTAATCCTGAAAAAGATCGTGTCCTCTTCGGACTCAGTATCCCTTTTCCCCGGGGAGGGAGTATTTTCCGCTAAACCTCAAACCCAAAGTCCCCCCGGTTCAGTTGGTAGTACTAATATTAACTACATTGATGCAGGCATCCCCGATAGTACGGTGAATTCCGTGCCGGTATCCGCTAACGTACTTTTGAGCTACAATGCCAATACCAATCCTCGGGGGGACGCCGAGCAGGCCTATGTTTATCCGGTCGTGACTCGATCTTTGACCCAGGAGGCCGGTACGGCGGCGGCTCGTTCCGTTGTTGTTCCGGAAAGCGCCGTCCTGCCCCCATCCTATCCCATTGGCGCCCACGATCTGCGTTTCCGCCGGCCCCCGGTGGAATCTGGCCCCTCACCGGAAAGCGCCGTTCCCAGGTAAGGTCCCTGATGGAATGGAGCCCTGGCTTGTGCTGTATCCTGTTTCTTGGCCTTGTCCTGCCGGTCTTTGCCCTGGGGCGCGGGGATAAAGAGGCGTCCAGTCCATCCGTTCCCGTTCCCGGCGCGCCGGTCAGCGGGGGGGATTGGGTTGAACTGGAAGGACGGCTCCGGCTGGTGGGGAGTGAGCCCTTCACCGAACTGGTACTTACCGGTGCGGACGGTCAGGACTGGTATCTGGAGGGTCCCGCCCGCCGGGCCCTGCAGGTATACGAGCAGCGGAGCGTCAGGGTCCGGGGCAAGGTGGAACTGCGGGAAATGCTCCTGGCCAACGGCCGCAGCCTGGGCCTTCGCCGCGTTCTTTCAGAGATAACGCTGCTGGAATAAAATAAGACACAGTGGGAGAAACTATGCGGGAACATACCAGAGGTTTCAGGGGAAAAATAAACCGATTTATCGCGGCCTCTCAAAATGAAGTGGATAATACTGTTATAAAATCTAAAATAGTGTTGTTCAAAAACTGAAGTTTTTGAACAACTCCACTGACAGGAACCGTTAGGGAACCCTGCGATAGGCGCCGCCGAAATACGCGGTAACCGCTTCATTGCCACCGGCGCTTGTAAACGTAAACGATGAATCGGAATTAAACGTGATTTTTACCTTTTCCCCGTTGTAGCCGGCAACGGCGGTAGTGGCCTTGCCTTTGGTTGGATCAACAGGATCCACATTTACACCATTTTTTTCTTCCAGCTTGCTCATGATGTAGATGTTTCCCCCGTCAATGGTGAGCTTGCCGGTAACTTTCCAGGTCCAGCTTGCGATAGTATCATCGGGGTTGGGCCCCAATGGCAATTTAACCGCCTGTATTGCGGTATCGTCAGTAATAGTCCCTCCCGCCTGTGCCTTTGCCTTGGCAACCGCCTCTATGAACGCCGGATTGATCTCCGCGGCAAAGGTGAAATCCCGGTTTATCGTGAATTTCTTGTAGAGGCCGCTCAATGCGGCCGCCTCGCCGTTTTCCCAGGTATTTATCAGCCGGGAATCCGGCTGTGCCTTGGGACTGTCGTGGGGACATCCGGTAAGGGCCAGGATACTGATCGCCAGGACCATTCCGGCGGCCCTGTCCGCCGTGTCCGCTTTTGCGGCGGATTTTTCCATAAGCGCCGGGGGCGGGGGTCTGGTTGGGGGACTTTTTAGCCGTTATACCCTTGACGCCAGGGGAACAATCGTGGATATAGCCTCGGTCCAGAGGCTTGACCAGTTCAATTACGGCGGCTTTCTGTTTGTTGACGCAACCTGGGTTGAGTTGAGTCTGGGCCTCCAGGGGGGGGCCTATACTCTGCGGGAGGGTACATCCCTGAAGTCCGGTTCCACGCCGCTTTCCGAATCGTCCGCACGGTACACGGGTATGGAGACCATGCTTGGCCTCTGCCTCCTGGGGAAATACCCCTTCACTCTGAATAAGCGGTTCACTTTTTTCCCGCTGGCCGGACTGGAGTACCAGATTGCCCTGCGGGAGTACCGCGATCCTGAGCCAGGCAGCTTGTACGACCGGACCGACGGTATACGGGAATCGGACAAAAATGGCAATGCCTACACCCTGCCGGCGTGGAATTCCCCGCTGGTGGATATTGGGGCCGGCCTGGATATTGCCCTGTACCCCGGCCTGTTCCTGCGGACGGAACTGCTCTACGGGTTCCGGCTGCCGACTCTGTTTGAACGTGACAATCTGGAAAAGGTAAAAAAGATGGCCGGCGCGCCGAACCCCAGGCTGGGGGGCCTTACGAGCGGTCCCGCGCTTAAGATCGCCCTGGGCTATCAGTGCTTTAGATGACTCTTTCCGGCTTCCAGCAGGGTCTTGCTGGTGATCAGGGGAATGGTCAGCAGCGTTACGACAATGCCGGTCCCGACAAGAAGAACGTTTATTGAAACCCTGTCCGCGACAGGTCCGAAAACAACCATGCCCAGCGGCATCATGATGCTGGATACCATCGTGAAGACCGACAGAACCCTTCCCATAAACGCCGCTTCCACCGTAGTCTGCAGCAAAACCATGGACGGCGCGTTCCAGAGCGGCAGCGATATTCCCAGCATCGCCATAATGACAAGGTACAGCGGAAAGTAAGGCGCAAGCCCCAGGGCGGCGGCCAGGAGACCGCATAATGCGCAGGAAAGCCCCATCGTGTATATACGATTTTTGAAACCGCCCCAGGTCCCTATTAAAATGCCGCCTGCCATCATCCCAATAGAGAATGTAATTTCTATTGCGGAAAGACGCCACACATCCCCGCCAAAATTTCTTGTTACCTGCAGGGGCGTTAAAAGCGCGGCGGGGGCAAAGAAGAATAGAAATACCGCCGAAAGCACTATCATTCGTAACACGTAGCCGTGTTTTGCTATGTATGTTATTCCTTCTTTCAAATCGTGAAAATACGCCGTCCCCTTTTGTTCGGCCGTGCCCGGAGCCGGTTTCTCCCGTTCCGGCGTTTTGACAAAAAACAAAACAATGCCTATACCGATAAGGGCGGTAACTACGTCAAGAAAAAACAGGGTTTCAAGCGGGGCGAATGTCATCAACGCGCCGCTTACCGCTGGCGCGGTCAAGGTGATAAACGACTGCATGCTGCTTTGTATGCCATTTACTTTTGTTAATTGTTCCCGCAGGACAATATCGGGAATAAAAGCGCCGACCGCCGGCATTTGTACCCCCTGCCCCAATGAACGTATGACGGCGCACAGCAGCAGGATACCGGTACTGCCGGCGCCGGCCATAATGGAAACGGCCGCAAGAAGACTTACAAGGGCTATGCTGGCATCAGCTATGTTGATGAGGTACTTCCGGTTAAACCTATCGGCCCAAACCCCGGCGAAGGGGGAGACGAAAAACATGGGGAGAAACCCGGCGCCTGTGAAGAGGGTTATCATCGCTCCCGACTGGGTTTTAAGGGTTATGTGCCAGGTAATGGCGTACTGCACGATTACGGTGCCAAAGAGTGATAACGCCTGACCGGTTAAAAATAGCGCGGTGTTCTTCTTCCAGTTGATGCCCATAGCCGCCCTTTATAACATTCTTGCGTCATCGTGGTCAACAGCAAAAAGGACGGGGGCTTGCCCCGTCCTTACTCTGTCAGTAGTTTTTCTTACACATTGTTAGAACGCGATGTCGCCGCGGCTCTTTGCCTTTTGGGCCAGGAAGTCAAGGAATTTCAGAAACAGGCCGTTCTCCTGGGTTTTCAGGTAGGTCTGAAAATCCGTAAGGATCCTGCGGGCCTCGGCTTCCGTGGCGGCAAAGTAGGCCCGTTCACGGTAGACCTTTTCCGGATCGCCCTCAAACGCGAAGGCGCTGACCTTTGCGTAATCCGGGAATTCGGTTTGGAACGCGTCAAGCGCGTAACCGGGTAACTGCCTGGCGGGCCGTAATTTTTTGTAGTCCTCAATTTCCTGTACAGCGGCGTCCGCTGCGCCTACGCCGTCCTCACCAAACCAGTTCAGCTTCAGATTGCCGTACCACAGACGACCGGAAATATAACCAAACCCGCCCACTTCACGCACTACGTCTTCCCACGTGGAGTCACCGTTGCGCTTGCGTTCCAGCAGAGACGGAATCAGCCGGGGCTGGCCAGCACTGTTGCGGACAAACGTCTGCCCTTCGATACCGTATTCGGCCAGGGTCATGCCTTCCGGTGTGTTGATGTAGTCGATGTACTTGAAACTTGCCTCAAGGTTCTTGTTGGTGGTGGGGAAGAAAATGACCGGACTGCCTGTACGACCCATACTCTCCACCTGTACCAGGGGATTCCCCTGCACGTCGTTCAGGGGGCCTACGGGGATGTAGCGCATCTCGGGGTTACTGTTGTAGAGGCCCGTCATCTTGGTAGAGTTAATGCCTACACCATATTGGGCCGCGAAGAACAGGGCCGTGCCGTTCCCCACCTTCTGATCCGCCAGCGTATCGGCGGTTGTAAAACATTCCTTGTCTAAAATACCCTGATTAACCAGTCTCCAGAGAAATATGTTACGGTCGAGCCAATTCTGGGTCAACCAGTCGTGGGTAACCGTACCGTCAGGATTCTGTACATAGGAGGTCAGTTTCTGGGTGGAGAAACTCTCGGCGTAACGGCCGTAGTCCCAGCCCTGGTGGTAGGTGGTGGCCACGATGGCGGGGTTGCCGTTAACATCCTTAAAACCGTAGTCCCGCGCCTTCGCCATGAAGTCGTAGAGCTGCTGCGAGGTTCTTATTGATTTTTCGTCGATGCCCAGGGCCTTGGGTACATCGCCGCGGACAAATACGCCGTAGGCCCAGTTGGTGATGTGTTCCACATTGCCGGGAGTTTCCTGGGGAATTACGTATAAATGTCCGTTGAAACTTGGATCCTGCAAGTCGGTTTCATAGTACTTTTGGGAAATAACGCCGATATCGTAGGACCGTTTTACGTTGGGATACCGCTGTAAAATATCCTCAATGGGTAAGAGGCGGCCTTCCGCAGCGGCTTTCTTGATGACACCGGTTTCTCCCGATGTCCCGCCCCAGAATGGGGCATTCACAATGTCCGGCATGTCGCCCGAGGCGAACATCAGGTTCAGCTTCTCCATTTCGCTCATCATGATGCCTTCGTACTCCACGGTAACGCCGGTTTTTTCGCGGATCGCCCTGGCTACGGGGTTATTGTACTGATCATTCGGGACTTTGTAACCTCCGTTCCAACAGATAAGCATCCTCAACCGTACATCACCTTCCGTGGCTTCCTGCCGCCGGGCGGCGCCGAACAGGACCGTGCTTGCCGTTACAAGGACAAGCGTGAACATTATTGCTTTTTTCACAATAATCCTCCTGAACAAAAATTTTATTTTATCCATGTCCATACGGGACATGGCTAAAACCACCTGTAAGTTCCGCCGCTCCACCGCCGGGGAACGGGCTATCCTTTAACGGCGCCTATCATGACACCCTTGACGTAGTACTTCTGTAAGAACGGGTACACTACCACGATGGGCATCGTAAGGATCATCACAAAGGCCATCTGCAGCGACTGGGGCGTAAAGGTCCGCATGGCCTGGAGTAAGGTTTCCTGGCCCGGCTTCATCGCGGTAGGCGAGGATTCGCGCAGGAGTTTCTGCAGCAGCGTCGCGGCGGGGAACAGGGCCGTGCGGCTCTGGTAGTAGGCCCCGGTAAACCAGTCGTTCCAGTGGCCTACGCCGATAAACAGGGCCAGGGTGGCGATAATCGGCATTGCCAGGGG
>JAIRND010000226.1 GCA_031258225.1 Treponema sp.
CTTTTAACCTACGCCCGGCGGGTAACCAACGAGGATCCCGACGGGAACGGCAGGAAGGATACCTGGTTTGCCGGCGGCGCCGGTAACGGAACATCGTTTGGGATGCTCGGAGGACTGCGGGCTTACTTTGGGGACGCCCAGTACAACGTGAAAAGCGGGAAGATCAACCACATGGTACTGGACGGTACCCAAAAGGAATACCTTGGCTTCCTTAAAACTTTGAACGACGAGGGACTTTTGGCGCCGGACTGGTACACCATTGACTGGGAATCCTTCAAAGCCTATTCCCTTAACAACCGGATTGGCTTCGTCAACTACCCGGTGTGGAACCTGCTGCAGGAACAGCAGATCGCCATGGGACTGGATCAGAAACCCGCCGACACCAGTTGGGACGTATGGACGCCGCTGGCCCCTCTGGGCAGCGGCTACGCGCAGCCCGCGTCGGGACCATCATACACCTTTGTGTTCCCCAGCGCCCTGGTAAACGATCCGGTCAAACTGAAGCGGGTGGCCCATATTCTTGACAACAGCCTCTATCGCGGCGAAGACTACTATGAGACCATCCAGGGCGGCGGTGATGCGGTCTTTGGCAAGGACGTGTTTTTCGTACAGGAAAACCCCGACGGCAGCAGTTTCTTCTCCGTCGATTATACGGTCCACCCGACCTGGACGGGAGAACTGGACACCACGGGACTTATGAACGCCAGTTGGCAGAATATCGGCCTTGCCGGACCGCCCTATCACTTGGGCTACACGCCGGGAAACGACCACTTCAACACGAGCCACGCATCATACGCTTCGGCGATGGCAGGGTACAAGAAATGGCCCAACAACTTCCTGGTCCAGATTGATCCGGCGGTCGCAGCGGACCTTGAGGAATTCGAGCGGGTTGAATTTCCCAAATTCGTGTTTGGTACCCGCAGCCTTACCGACTGGGACCGGTTTGTGCGGGAATGGCTTAACGCCGGCGGACGAAAGGCCCTGACCCAAGCCGCCGGGCAAATGAACGCTGCCAATTTTGAATAACTGAATTAGTTAGAGTCTGTTCACAACGTAACGTCTGTGTGGGCAGACTCTAACAGAAAAACCATGAAAACCTACAAGCACAACAACCGTTAGGGACAAACATCATCCCCGGTACACCAGACCCCGTCGTTGATAAGTTCCATCTTGCCGGACCGCGCCGAGCGTGAACCGGCGTCCAGAATCGACATGGCGGCCAGGTTAAGGGGCAGATCGAGCATGGGGAACAGGGGCTCCCCGGTATCCAGATGGTGAAGGGTCTCCTTGCCAAGGTTTTCCCGGCCCGCCGGAAGCGGCGCGGAGGAAACAACCCTGTCGGGTTTATCAGTATGACGGGTTTTGTAGATTTCGACGGCCCCATCCTTCACCACGATGGTCCCCCCGGTGCCGTAGAGCAGCGGCCCCGCCGGCACGCCGCCTGATACCGTGGTCCATGAACCTTCCAGAAGGGCCACCGCGTCGGGGAAGCGTACCGTAATGGCGGCGTAGTCTTCCGCGCTGCCATAGGGGGAATCGAAGTTTGCCTTGAGGCCGTAAGCCGCCGCCGGGCTCTTGCCGGTGTACCAGCAGGACATACAGGCCCCGTAGCAGCAGTAGTCGAGCATGGAACCGCCCCCCGTACCGGCCTGGTGCCACCACTCACGGCCCTTTTCGGTATCGGTGATAACCTGGCCGTAGGAAAGGGGACCCTGGGAATCCGAATTACGGAAGCAGAACTTAAAGATCCTCCCGATTTCCCCGCTGTCAACGATTGCCTTGGCCTCCCGTACCGCGGGATTCCACGCCGTTGGCCAGTTGGTGATGATCTTCGCGCCGCTTTCCCGCGCGGCCCTGGCCATGCGCAGCGCCCCCGGCATGGAGGCCGCCATGGGTTTTTCCAGCACCACGTGGATTCCCCGGCGCAGCAGTTTTTCGCTTACCTCAGGATGAAAGGCGTTTTCCGCGCAGACCAGGGCAATGTCGATCCGGTTTTCCTCGATAAGTGTTTCGTAATCATCGTATTTCTTGAATCCGTACAGCTCCACCGCCTCCCGCAGTTCGTCGATTCTTGTACCCCGTTCCCCGCTGACCGAGGGGATCCGGGGTTTAACATCGGCGGCGGCAACAAACTCCACCCGGTCGCCGCAGGAGGCAAAAGCTTTAAGATTACTGTCGATGTGTGAATGGGCAAACCCGATTGCCGCGACGCGATAATTTTTCGCCATAGTACCACTCCTAAAAAGTCGTCGTTAGTTTGTGAACCTGACCGTCATGGGCAGATTGCTCAATATTGCATATCAGATCGATCACGTGCCGCGCGTGTTCCGGGGGAAGCCCCGACGGCCGCCTGTTTTCGATGGCATTGATAAGATCCGCTATACAGCCGCACTGGAAAAACTCCGGCTCCGGCCGCTCCTGGGGGCGCGGCTCGATCCAGCCGCGGATCTTCCGATCCGGCTCGTCAATGTATAGGGCAAGTGGATTACGGGGATCATCGGTGAATATGATGGACCCGTATTCACCGTAGATCTCCAGGGAAGGCGCCGTTGTCGCCTTGACGCAAAAACCGGTAACAATATCGGCAATCGTACCGCCGCCAAAATTGAGGTGGATAAGGTAGTTGTCAAAGAGCTTGTTTGATTCGATGGGCTTGCCGTTGAAATTCCCCGAACGGACAAGGCGCGCCGGAGACGAAACAGCCGCCGTACAACTGACCTCCCGCGCCGGTCCCAGAAGACCGGTAACCATGTGGAGCGCGTGAACCCCAAGGTCGTAGAGGGCCCCCGCGCCCGGCTCGTAAAACCAGGACGGATCATTCACCCGGTACTGAAAGTACTCAGGCCCCCCGTGTGCCGCCATGGCCCGCGCCAGCGTAACCTTGCCGATAAGCCCGCCGTCGATGATTCGTTTGGCTTCGCGGATATCGTTGCGCAGCATGTGGATGGGCGAAGCGGAAAAAACAAGCCCCGCGGCCTTCGCCGTCTCAATCATATCCGTTGCCTGCTCAACCGAGAGGCCAATCGGTTTCTGGCTGTACAGGTGCTTGCCGGCTTTCAGGGCCTTCATGTTAATCTCGTAATGCGCCGGAATTGACGCGGTATCCATGAGGATCTCAAAATCCTCGTTGGCCAGGAGTTCGTCAACAGTTGAATAGGCGCGCTTAATGCCGAATTGTTCCTGAAAAAGCGCGGTCCGCTCCGGCTTAAGATCGCAGCAGGCCGTCACTTCCGCCTGAACGTTCCGGTGCATGTGGGGCATATAGGTATGCTCCGCGATGTCGCCGCAGCCCACAATGGCGACTTTCCATTTCTTCATATCCTTCATACCGGCCTCCCGTTCTAATTTCGCGTCAATAAAGCCCGGCAACCTCTGCCATGTTTGACCTGCCCGCGGCGATAACCTCTTCGGTACTAACCTGCCGGCCCAAGTCGCTGGACAGGTAAAGAGATTCCTGAATCAACTGGGTGTTCAGCCCAATCTCCGCGGTCGGCAGGAGCGGGCACTCACCCCTTAGGGCGGCCACCCAGTGGGCCTGGGAGTTACGGTAGAACATCTGTTCGCTGTGTACCGTGGAAGAGCGGAAATCGAGATCGTGTTCGTCAAAGGCCGCGTTAAACACCACATCGTGCTTTGTGTAGTGATAACTGAAGGGGTTAAGCCGCAGGCCCCCCGCCGATCCCAGGATGCAGGAAGGTTCCAGCGTATCCAGGTTCATGGCCCAGGATTCGATCAGGTCCATGCTGAGGCGATCCTCAAAATCAACCATGCCCACGATCAGTTCTTCCACGTCGTAGCCGGAGGCCGCCTTGCGCGCGCTGTCCATGTCGAGTTCCTGGTAGGTATGGCCCACCACCCGCAGGGGACGCTTATTGCCCGTCAGGTACAGCAGTTGGGAGATGTGGTACACCCCCATATCGAGGAGGGCCCCGCCGCCGGCTACACGGGAACTGACAAATTCCTTTTCCCCGTACCCGTCAACATAGGGCCGGCCCCTGCGCCTGAAACCGGTTGAGCGCATGTGGTATACGCGCCCCAGATCGCCTGAATCAATAAGCCGTTTTGCCGCGAATGAACTGGAATTGTAGATCATGGCAAGCTGGATATGCAGCTTACGGCCGTATTTTTTCGCCGCCTCCCGCATGGCCAGAGCGTCGGCGTAGGAACCGGCCATGGGTTTTTCACAGTAAACGTCCTTACCCCGGCGCATGGCCTCTATGGCCGTGGGGGCGTGCATGTTGTTGTGCAAACACACGTCAACGGCCTGTACCTCGTCATCGCCCAGCAGTTCGGCAATCGTGGAATACCGCTTTTTAACGCCGAACTGTTCACAGTAGGAATCCAGTTTTTCCTTTACGATGTCGCAGGCCGCGACAATCTCTACCCTGTCGCCAAGTTTTTTGTAGTCAGGCCCGTGGGCCGCCCGCGCGATAACCCCGCAGCCGATAATGCCAACTTTTATTGTTTCCATGCGTTGCCGCTCCTTTAGGCGCCGTGCGCCTTACCGGTAATCCATTGGGGAAATAACCCGCTTAACCTGGGCAAGCTGAAAGGCGACGTTGTTGTACTCGTTGGTAGATTTATGACTCTCCACCGACCAGCAGCCTGAGTACGCGGCAAGGGGCGGCAGCACCCGCTCGGCGTCTACGCAGTGTTCAAAATCAATGTGGGTGTGCATGGCCTTTTTGATGACCGCCCTGTCGTTCGCGTCCCTGTCGCCTTCGGCCCAGTTCCCCAGGTGCAGGAGCAGGCCAAAGTTGTCCTCGTTTACCGCGGCAAAGAGGTTTTCGACATTCGCCAGAAAACGGGTGGCCCCCCAGTGATTTTCCGTGCCCAGCTTCGCGCCGAACGCCGCGGCCCGCCGGCAGTACTCCCGGTATTTTTTCGCCGTATACTCCAACTGTTCGGCGGTAAAGGCGTCTTCCCGGACCCCCGCGTCAATCCGGATTGTCCTGGCGCCGATCTTCTCCGCCAGGTTAAGGCACTTCCACGCCAGGTCCTCGGTTTTGGCCCGCTCGACCGGATCGTTATCCCAGACATGGGCCCCGTCGCAGCACAGATTCACCACCTCAAGGCCCCGCTCGTCGATGTTCTGCTTGAGTATCCTGATGTAGTCCTCGTCATAAGCGGTGATAAGGCCGTTCCAAATATCCGCGGTGGTAAGGCCGTACCGGTACCTGGCCGTCTCAAGATAGCCGAATATGGTGATGGCCCCCCGCCTGGCCAGGCCGTGAAACGAATAGGACATGACGGAAAAGTTGGTAAAAGGGTTCCCTGCAAGATTCATCGTGGACTCCTTGGAATAAGCGCCCGCGCGCGGGCACCGTGTTGGGAAGACTTCCCAGCGTGGCACGGGGTTGAAGGATTGTCAAGGGGATCCATGCGGAATTCGGGAAAAAATTCGTTAAATCTTTTGTTAAAATTCTTCTTGACACCGCCCGCAATTCGGGATAGGATATAGTATCAGTTCCAGAACCAACCGAATTTTGGAACTGGTTTTAACGCTGTAGCATGTTGATGCGCAAAGGGGAATCCATGTTCCGTGCGGATAGGTTCTGGTTAGTACTGTTGGGGGGGGGGGGGGGGGGGGGGGGGGGGGGGGGGGGGGGGGGGGGGGGGGGGGGGGGGGGGGGGGGGGG
>JAIRND010000235.1 GCA_031258225.1 Treponema sp.
CCCCCCCCCCCCCCCCAGTTGTAAAACGTGGGTCCTGGTTGCGGCAAATTTGCTGTGCGCCAAGGGAGTCCGCCATGTCTAAGAAATGTTTAGGAACAAAACTATCGCTGTACCTGTTGCCGGTTTTTTTGATTTCTGCCGTGTTACTGACTGGCTGTTCTGATCCGACGAACCCGGCGCTGCCAGCAAAGCCAATAATTACCAGCGTGATTTCCGCTGGCGCCACATCACTAAAGGTTACATGGGGAGCCGTACCCGGAGCGGACAGCTACGAAGTTTGTTATTATGATATAACCACAGAGATGTTAAAAACGGTTCCGAATTCCACGGGAACCTCCGCGACTATTACCAGTCTTACCAATGGTACACCTTACCATGTCTGGGTCAGAGCCAGAAACGTTAGTGGCGAAAGCGAATATAGCGAGCCCCTAACTGGTGTGCCATTTGATTTGGTACCGCTTGAAGACCTGAAAGGTTCCTGGGTATCCGGCTGGGGTGAAGAATTCACAATAACAAGTACGGAATTTATTTCCGCCTGGGGGGGAGCAACCTCCTATCGGGGGCCGATTGTAAATGTCCGTACAGATACCGGCGGTGATAGTGATGCCGGGTATATTACCATCCGCTACACTGAGAATACGTCTTTTTCGGACGCGGTAGGAAATTACTATGTGATCCGCTGGGAAGATCTGACAGCCGCTAGTGATATTAAACTATCCGGAGCATTCAATGATGAAAACGGAGGAAAAGGATACACTGTTATCACGGATGCGGAGACGAACTATGCGGGAACCATAGGGGCAAAACCTTTCCAGTACCCCAGTGATTGTTATCTTACTGCCGTTGCGAGCCGGCATTCGGCCATTGAAGGCTCGTGGGAGGAGACCACATCTGGTGATTCCTACACGATAACCGATAAACTCGTAATTTATGCAAATAGCGGGTTTCCTATGTTTGTTGGGGAAATCGTTAATGTCCGTACTCTGGATAATGACGAAAACTACATCACATTCAGGTACATTACAAATGGCGTAGATGGCGATCTTATTGGTACGTATTGCGTTCTTTATTGGACGAATTTTACAGCCAATGTTTCCGCCGACATAGCTACGGCCTGCGAGGATACCCCAGGAGATGTAGGTGAAACTACCCAGAGTGCCGCGGAGACGGAGTATACTATTATCAATGTTTCCGGCTATTTTTCGGATCTTAATCAATTTGAGCCGCCTTCGTATTGAGGCAGATAGCAGGGGTATTCGGAAACTCCGGTTTCCGATGGCGGCCCTTGCTGTCGTTCTTTTTACCTCCTGTCCCGGTACGGAAAGTCCCGAACAGGAGGAGGTTTTTCTGCCGCCCTCTAAACCCCAGGCGCCGCTGCTTGTTTTCTGGAACAGCATGATCATTGCGGGATGGAGCGGGATTTCCGGGGCGGATTCTTACGAAATCTACTGCAGCGCGGATAGTGAGAATCCGGGACCGGCGGTAAAGAGCGCCGGAGTGACCAGCGCGGTCCTGACTGCCACGGGAGATAAAAACCTGTTCAGTTCCGGTGTTGCCTACTATGTTTGGATACGGGCAAAAAACAGCGCCGGTGTAAGCCCCTTAAGTGATGCCGCCGCCCAAATCAGTACCGGCGATGGGCCATTGTACCGGGACATGGCGGCGGTAGATGGAAAACCGGTGTCGGGCAACGGTGCCTACGCCATCAAGGTTACGGTTCCACCGGGATATATGTACGGGGGGACTGAACAGATAAAAAAAGGGGTTTTTGTCCAGGGCCGTAATTTGTCTATCGATTCATTTACGATGGCAAAATACGAAACCACACGGGAATTGTATGTTGTGGTACAGGCATGGGCTCTGGAAAACGGATACCACTTCGCTACTGTTGTACCGGTATTTTCCGTCAATGACCAAGCCAGGCCCGTTACCGGCATAAGCTGGCGGGATGCCGTTGTCTGGTGTAATGCCTACAGTGAAATGACGGGGCTGGAGCCGGTGTACTACTATCCCGCCGTTGAGCCCGGAGCGGTCTTGCGGGATTCCGGAAACCCTGCGGCCTGTAACGGCGCGGTAATGGATAAAGGCAAAACCGGGTACCGCCTGCCCACGGAAGTTGAACGGGAATTCGCCGCGCGCGGCGGGGATCCCGATAAAGCGGACTGGCAGTATAGCTATGCGGGTAGCAATGCCGCTGACGATGTGGCCTGGTATCATGGTAATTCGGCGTTTCAAATTCAACCGGTGGGCGGCAAGACCGCGAACCGTCTTGGCATTTTTGACCTGTCCGGCAATGTTCAGGAATGGTGCTGGGACTGGATGAATTGGGCCGTGGATGTAACGGCGGAAACCCCCGCGGACGGCGCGGCCTACAGCCAGACCGCCCCCCTTGCCAACCAGAAAGCCTTTAACGGTGGCGGGGTGGGTTCCAACATAACCTATTCCTGTGTAGCCTACCGCTGGGGCTATGCCCCGGAGTATCACGATAATTACATCGGTTTCAGGGTAGTACGTATCCCATAACCCACAAGCTACAGAGCCCCGGCGAGCCCCTTGATCAGATTGTCCAGCCTGTAGCCGGAGTTTTTTTCCGCCTTCAGCATGGCCTGGTCAAAGTCGGCGATAAAGCCGGCCTTGCCGGTTGTCCCGGCGGCAGCCATGAAAACCGGTCCCAGGGCTTCTCCGTCCTCGATAAGCAGGAAGTACGACAGGTACAAAAGGCTTTCCTCAAAAGCCTCCTTGCTGAACCAGGTAATGTCGTTAAAACGGTTCACCCCCAGGATGCGGCGGAAATCGTCGGCATGGTAGTTTCCGGCGATCAGGGTTGCGGCCCAGGCCCCCGCGCTGGGTTTCTCCGGGATTATTATTTCCGCGTCCGCCGTTCCCGCATCGCGCGTGCCCGTGTCGGTCGTGGCCGCGTGGGTCCGGTCAAGCAGGGCCTTCATGAGTTCCACGATTCGCCAGGATACATCGCCGCTAAAGCCCAGGTCCCGGAAGCAGTCTCTAAGTTTCCGGTCCAACTGCCAATGGTTCAGCAGGGCAAGGGCGGCCTTGCCGGGGAGTTCCGGTCCAACAAGCGCCCGCGACAGGGCCAGGACCGTGTACCCCAGCGCATAGGCAACAAGTTCCCGCCGCGCGGCCAGGGCGGTCCCTTCCCCGGCAGTTCCGGCAGTCCCGGCAGTTCCGGGTCCGGCGGTGTTCAGGGGCCGCAGGGCCTCCGTTACCGGGCTGGTCCCGATGCCGATAAGCTGTTCCAGAGAGGCGGAAAACTGCGCCAGGGCGCGGGCCGCGATTTTGGCTTTGGTTTCAGCTTTTTGTTGCGCGTCCTCCGGGGCCGGACCAAAGCCGGGGTAGACAAAGGGTTCGTAGTTACCGCCCGCGCCGTCCAGATATTCGGCGGCGGCTTCGGTAAAGTCCAGAATTGGCGTCATACATTCCTTTACCAGCGATGCCAATGATGCCGGCGCACCGGTGCCGGCGGATTCGACGGCGGTTTCCAGGGCCTGGACCAGTTGGGGGGCAAGAAGTTCGGTAAAGGGGCGGTAGATTGCCCCAAGGAAAAGGTCCGCCGCGGCCGCGTCCGGGTCCCCCGTCCCCCGGCCGTTCAGTTCGTGATTCAGGCGGGACCATCGCTGGGACCAGGGGCCCCCGGCGCCATCCTCCCGCTCGTGAATATCCAGAAAAACCTGGGATTCGTATCCCTTTAGGGCCACAAAAAGCCCCCGCTCACTTAGTTCCTTGGAAGACCGGATAAACCAGAGGCCGGAACGCTGCTCGCGGAAAAAGCTGAAATACCGCTCGTCCCCGTGAATCGACAGGGCTTCCGTCAGGGTATCCTGCCGCCGGCTTTCGTCTTCCTGGGGGATTGCCGGGGAACTCTGCTTAATCCAGCCGGATGTCTCGTAATACGAGTTGTTGTAGAGTACCAGGGCCCGCTCGTCCCAGTTCCGGTTGGAGTAGGCGAAGACGTTCTCGTTTACCTGCCCCCCGGAACTGTAAAAATCGTACAGGCGGAAGGCGGCGCTGCCGGAGAAGATGTGCCGCTTCTTCATCAGGGGGAAGATCTCCCGCTCGTGCCGGTCCACCAAATAAGCGTCGGGCCGCTCGTCCCGGTAGGCGCGGCGGTACTCCATGCCGTACTTTTCCTCAAAGCCCTCGATCTGCCCGTGGCCGAACATGGGGAGCCCCGGCATCGTTACCAGCAGGGTACAGATGCCAAAGTACTTGTCCCCCTTGCCGAACTGGGCCACCGCGGTTTCCTCATCGGGGTTATTCATAAAATTCACAAAGCGTTTCAGAATTTCCGGGTCAAATTCCAGCGTGTTTTTGATAGTGGCCCGGTATTTGCCGTTCTCCTCGTTTTTCAGCATGTTCATGAAGGCGGAGTTGTAGACGCGGTGCATCCCCAGGGTCCGCACAAAGTAGCCTTCCATCATCCAGAAAGCCTCCGCCAGAAGCAGCGTGTGGGGGGCCTCCGCGGCGCAGCGGTCCACTACCTCCCGCCAGAATTCGTTGGGGATGCGGCGGTTGAATTCCTCGTTGGAAATGGCGTGTTCCGCGCGGCTGGCAATATCCCCGCCCCGCCCCGGTTCCGGGTACCAGAGCCGCTGGATATGACGTTTTGCCAGAGTCATGGCCGCGTCAAAACGGACAATCGAAAACTGCTGGCATACCCCAATGATCGTGCGGATCACCGCCTCCCGTGCCTCGGGGTTCAAAAAGTCGATCTGGGCGGTATCGTTCCAGGGCATTGAGGTCCCGTCGTTGCCGTGGTAGATGTAGCGCGCGTTTCCCGTGCGGTTATCGGTACGCTTGAACACCACCGCCGCGTCGGTACGGCTAAAGTAGTGTTCCTCGATCTGAACGGTTACATCGCTCCGGCCTGAAAGGTTGCCGCAGTTGTAGGTGTAGCCGGGAAAGGGCGGGTAGGAAAGCTGGAGAAAACGGTCGGGGTGTTCGATAACCCAGCGGGAATCGATGCCCGTGTGGTTGGGGACCATGTCCGAACCCAGGCGAATCCCCCGGCGGAAACACCGTTCCCGCAGATTCACCAGCGCCCCCCAGCCCCCCAGCTCCGCGGCAATGTCGTAGTCGTAGAGACTATAAGCGCTGGCCGCCGCGTCGGGGTTGCCGGTCCACTGCTTGATGGTCCGGCTGGCGCTGCTGCGCTCCCACAGGCCGATAAGCCACAGGCCCGTAAAACCCCGGCGGGCCAGCTCGTCCAGTTCCTCATCGGGGATCTCGTCCAGCCGGTTGATCTCCCGGCCGTATTTTTTTGAGAGCTGGTAGAGCCATACCAGCGTACTCTTGGCCATCAGCACGGTCCGGGGCATCCAGTCCTGATCGGGGCTGAATTTTTCGTATTCGTCCAGCCCGCCGTAGGTGATCACCTGGGTGGGGCCGGGGCCGCCAAAGAAGGGTTTTTCCTCCTCCCGCATCACGTCCAGGGTGGTCAGGAGCCGGGCCATAAATTTCCCCAGCAAGAGGCCCCAGTGACTCCGCAGGTACTCAAGCTGCCCCGAAAGCGAATCGGGACTTGCCAGCGCGGGGGCCCGCAGCAGGTCCCACAGGGTCATTCCATCGGGGCCAAAGGCGGGCAGCAGGGACAGGTGGGCTTTGATCTCCTCAAGGGCTTCGGGGTACACGGTAGACCGTTTAAGATCGGCGTCATCGAAAAGGAAGAGGAAGGGCTTAAAAGCGGGGTTCAGGTTGGCCAGGGCGAGGAGCAGAATCTCCTCCAGGGAAAGGGTCCGGCAGCTTTCACCTCCCTCGCTCCCCTTTAACCAGGAGTCCACCGTGGTGCTCCCCGCGTAGACCGCCTGGGGCGGGAACTGGGAGCCAAAGGCGTGGAGCATCCCCTCGGTCTTCCCGCGGCCCAGCTTTTCGTTCAGCCGTTCCAGTGCCGTGTCAAAGACATCGCCCTGTACCTGCTCCCGGTACAGCGCCACCATGTAGTGGAGAATCTCGTCGATAAGCCCCATCGCGTGAAGCTGCCCCGCCCGGATGTGCCGGCGGCCGGGACCGGCCTTGGCGTTGAATTTCGCCGCCAGATTCCGGACTTCCCGCAGGTCGATAAGTACCACATTCCCCGTCAGGGAAAAGAGGCGGCTTTCCAGCTTATACTCGTCCCGCAGTTCCCGGCGAATGTGGAATTCCATCACCGCCGTCCGCCTGGCCGCGGCCGGCCCCGTGCCGTCCCCCCGCTCAAATTTTGACAGGACTATATCGATTTTTTTCATGGTACCCCCAGGTCCTGGTATGCTTACAGGTACTCTTAGTATAGCACACAATGGCCGCCGACTTTCCAAATGGTGCCAGGCCCCATGCGCGTTTACTTAGGTATAACGATCTGTTGATTTCCTCCAACAGCAACCCGCCGGGCTATCCCCGCCCCTGCCGGGAGGCGGTAGAGGGTTACGTTCAGGCGTATCAAACTGAACTACTCACAGGTTGAATGATGACTGCGTACTAGAAGCCATAGCCGACGCTGATGGCAAAGGCATGGGGGTTTTGCGTGGGGAGGGTGAATACTTCGTACAGGTACATGCCCTGCAGGAAGA
>JAIRND010000242.1 GCA_031258225.1 Treponema sp.
GTGTAATTCTGTAAGGGTTTGGTTTGACAGCCAGACTGCGGAGTGCGGCCAAAAAAGGGGTGAATTTTAAAGGAAGCAGGAATTTTTCAAGCGGCGGGGACGGGGAGGTTTACGAGGAAGGGCAAGGGGAGGGGTAGACAGAAGGCCCAAAAAAGAAAGCGGGGGGAGGGGAAGGCGGCGTACTACTCGGTACGGGGGGCGAATTCCATGATAAGTTCTACGGCGCCTTCGGAGATTTTGAGGGAGTTGGAGATTTGCTTGACGGTCCAGCCGCGGCGGACAAGTTTGAGGACATTCTCCCGCATGGCGGGGGTAAAGAGGCTTTTGTCGTCGTGGGCGGGGCCCTGATCGTGGTTGAGGATATCGCCGGCGAGTTTTACGTGGTCCTGGGCCTGGTGGTACATTTCTTCGATACGGGTCTCCAGGGTGGCGAGCCATTCTCTGGCCTTTTGCATGTCTTTGATGCGTGTTTCGATGCCTGTGAGGGTTTCGTCCAGGAGGCTAAGTTTTTCGGAGACGAGGAGGGCTTTTTCGCTTTCGCCTGACAGGGTTTCGATGCTGTCCCGCAGTGTTTCAAACTGGATGAGCAGGTTGTCCTGGTCTTGTTTGAGGCGGCTCAGGGCTGTTTCGGAGTCCTGCAGGGCTTTGAAGTTCCGGGAGATGCTGTTGTTGGTCTCCTCGAGGGCTTCGTTCTTGCGTTCGACGCGCTGGTACTTCTCCTCGACTTCCCGCAGGGCGTCTTCAAGGCGGCGAATCTGGACTTGCACGGCTTCAAGGGTATCGTGTGTGTCGGAAACCTGGGCAAGTTTTTCTTCCACGGCCTGGGAAATTTGGAGGAGGCGGTTGAAGTCCTCCTCCATGACTTCGACGCGGTGTTGTTCAAGGAGGAAGCGGTTCATCTTGGCGCCTACTTCGTCGCCCAGCCGGCGGATTCGGCCGAATTCCCCTTCCATTTGGGCTATTTCGGACTTGCGCTGGTCCAACCGGTCGATGTCGCCCCGGAGGTCCTCGATGCGGTGTTCCAGTTCGGTTTTTAGTTCGGCGGCGCGGTCAAAAAGGGCGGTTTGGGCGGTGAAATCCCGGATTCGGTGTTCGGCCTCTTCCACGGCGGCGCTTAACTGTTTGGCCTCTTCCTGGGTACGGGCGAAGATCTCCTGGCGCTGGGCCGCCACTTCCTCCCGAATCTTGTCCAGGCCGCCGCGGAACTGGACGAGCCTGTTGTCGTTTTCTTCGGCTAGTTCCCGAATCCGTTCCTGGGAGGCCCGGAGTTCCATGTTGCGGGTTTCCAGGAGTTCGCTTGTTTCTTTAAGGCGTTCTTCGAGGTCCCGCTGGTTTTGTTTGATGCTCTCCTGGGCGGAGAGGGTATAGCGGCCAATCTCGACTTTGATGGACGATTCGGCGGTAAGGCGTAGTTCTTCCATGTCCCTGCCAAGCTGTTCCCGGAAGGAAAGGCGGGTTTCATCGACAGCCCGCATTTCTTCCCGGATGCCGGTTTCCAGGGCGGCGGTTTCCTGGCGCAGCCGTTCCAGGCCGGAACTGATCTTTTCTCCCTGGGAGACGAGGTTTTTCCGGGATTCTTCGGTAAGGGCCGCCTCCATGTTCCTGCGCTGCTCAAGCGACTGTTCGCCCAGGGTGTTAAGGCGCTGTTCCAGGGTTTCCATCCAGGTATCCAGGCGGCGGTCGATGCCGGCCTTGCGCTGGGAAAGGTCCACGGAAAACTGATCCTCGAAGTCTTTGAGGTTTTCCGATACCGCCCCATAGGAAGTTTTTTTGAGTTCCGCCAGTTCCCGCCGCAGGGTCTCCAGCACATCGTTGAAGCTGTGAACCTGGGTTTCAAAATCCCCGGCGGCGGCCCGGCGGAATTCCGAGGCTTCCGCCTCAAAGCGGGCGAACGCGTCCCGGACCTGGGCCGCGGAATCTTCGATGAGCCGGCGTAGTTCCCCTTCCAGGCGGGCGGCGTCGTCGGCAATGGCCTCAAGGCGCAAGAAATCCCCGGCCTGGGCGGTCTTGTAGGTTTCCAGGGTCCGGTCGGAATCTTCCAGCGCCTGCTGGAGGGCTTTTTCCACGCTTGTACGCCAATCGCGCAGTTGATTCTGAAGGGTTTCCCGGTTTTCGGCGGCCTGGGCTGCCGCATCCTGCCGCTGGGTTTCCAGAAGGGTCTGGTTTTCCGCGGCCAGGCTCTCCAGTTCCCGCCGCTGCCCTTCGATGTTGGTCCGGGTTTTCGCGGCCAGGCTTTCCATCTTCTCCTGATGGGCCGCCAGTTCCGAACTGAGCCATTCTTCCTGGGTCGTAAGGGCCTGTTTGAGGTCCTTTGCCTGGGAGGAAAGGGCCATATCCACACGTTCCTTTTGGGCGTCAAGGGCGCTTTCCACCTGAGTGTTGTGGGCGGCAAGGGCGGCGGCGCCCCGTTTTTCCAGATCGTCCGTCCTGGTTGCAAGGGCCGTGTTCAGGCGCTCCCATTCGGCGGCAAGGGCGGCTTCTACCTGGTCCCTGTGGGCGTTCAGGGTGGTTTCCAGGGCGGCGGCGGCGGCATCCCACTGTTCCTGCCGGGTTTTCAGGGTATGTTCAAGGCCGGATGCCAGCGTTTGCCAGCGTTCCCACTGGCGGGCGGCGGCGTCGTCCATGTCCTGGGATGCCAGGAGCCACTTCTGTTCCTGCCCGGCCAGGCCCGTTTCCAGAGTCCCGCTAAGGTCCGTCCATCGCTGGTGCAGGTTTTCCAGGCTGGTGTCGAAATGTCCCAGGTTGCCGGCCAGATCTGCGTTGAACGTTTCCAGGGCGGTCTCCCCTTCGGCGATGTGCCGCCGCAGATCGTCCTGCCGGGACCGGGCGGCCGCGGCAAGGGCGTCTTCTTCCGCCTGCCATTGCTGTTTCTGTTCCTTAACGGCGGCGGCAAATTCGGCGATGATGGTCTTTGCCTCGCCCCGTTGCTGCTTAAAGAGGTTCTGCAGTTCCGCGTAACGGCTTTTGGCGTTTTCCTGGCAGGTTTTTATCTTTTCGTCAAGGGCGTTTTTTATCTTTTCTACCCGTTCCTGGGCCTGTGCCTGGAGTTTCACAAGGGCGGCGTCTTCCAGTTTGTCCGCCCGCCGGGCCGCTTCTTCCAGAGAGTGGGCCAGGGTATCCCTGATAAGGGCTTCGTCGTTCCGCAGGCGTTCCTCCCGCCCGGCCTCGATCCTGTTAACGGCTTCCTGGTGGTCCGCCACCTTGCGTTCAATGGTTTCGGCCTGGGCTTCCAGGTCGCGCAGGGAGGATCTGAACGAGGCGGTAAGCGTCTCCTGGGTTTGTTCCAGGGCTTCGGCGTTTTCCCGCTCAAAACGCTGTTCCAGTTTTCCCAGGTCCTTTTCCAGGGTTCCAAGTTTTTCCCTAAGTCCCTTAACCTGGGAAGAGGTATCCTCGACAAAGCGGGATTCTTCTTTAAGGCGGTCAAGATTTTCCTGTACCCTGGCGGTCATCGTAACCAGTTCTTCTATACTGCTGTCGTACTGGTGTATCCGCTCGTCAATTTTGGCAAGCGCGGCGGCCTTGGCGGAGAGTTCCTGGTCGTTAAGCTGGAGCCGCTTCATCAGCTCTCTGGCGGCCTGCTGTTCCACGTCCAGGGAAACGCCGTAGTTTCTGACGGCTTCCGCTTTTTCCGCCGCGTAGGCGGCCAGGTCCTCTTTGATCTTGTCCGCGTATTTACGGAGTGTCTCCAGGGGCCGCTTGCCTTTATCGATTTGGCGGAAAAGCAACAACAGAACGACCACAATCACCAGGGTTATGAGGTTTCCCGGGGTAAAAAACTCCATTTGACCTTACCTTAACACATAATGGGCCAATTTGCGATAGTCGTGGAAGCGGAAGTCCGCCCCGGAGGTCCTGTTTTGGCTTCCGGGGAAGGGGCTTACAAGGGCGGCGCGGAGACCGGCGGCCTTTGCCCCCCGGATATCATAGGAAACGCTGTTCCCCACGTACAGGATACGCCCCGGTTCCAGGCCCAAACCCCGGATAAGTTCCATAAAGGGCAGAGGATCCGGCTTTAAGGCGCCAAGAACCTCGGAACAGAGGACCAGATCCCAGATTCCCCCCAGACCAAGGTTCCGTAGTTTCTGTTCGGGGGGGAAGTCGGAGAGCAGGGCCAGTTTGAGGCCGGCGCGGCGCAGGCGGTCCAGGGTTTCCCGGACATGGGGGTAAAGTTTGATTCCGCTAAAGTGAGCCTCCCAGCCCCGGTAGATGAGGCGCTCGATTCGGTCCCGCGGGTGGGGGCCGGGGGTCCTGAGCGCGGCGGCCACCAGCCGGGCCTGGGCAGCGTAGAAATCCTCCCCGGGGAGGATGCGGGCCTCCGGTTCTTTTCCGCTCCGCAGGCGGTTACGGGCACGGCCAAAGGCCAGAAGCAGGGGAAGTTCCCGCAGGGCAAACGGGATAAGCCTGATGTTGAGGCGGTAATTTGGGTAGAGGGTTCCATCCAGATCAAAGGCAACAGCTTCCAGCGCGCTTTTCATGCGATATGATACCAAAAAGGGGAACCTGGTACTACTACGCATTGGCAGGATAGCCGGGCTGTGGCAAACTTTGAGGCCACGTTGAACAAGAACCGGAGCCGGATATGGATGCTGTTACCGTGAATGAGAACAACCTGGGAGCCCTGGCGGCCCTGGGCGGATGGCTGGGGCTTCCCCGCTACGAGCGGCGAACTTTGAGGAGGCGGGTTGTTCACCTGGGGCTGGGGCATTTCCACCGGGCGCACCAGGCCATGTATGTGGATGAACTTTTGAACCGGGGGCTTGCCGACACGGGCATTTTCGAGATGAACCTGGTTCCCGATACGTACGCGCTTGAGGAGATTGCGGCGGGGCAGGATTACCTCTATACACTGGCCGCCCGGGGGGCCGGGGGGGAGGAGGATATTCGTGTGGCCGGGTCCATTGTGGGCTACCTTAACGCGGCCTCCCGCCCCGGGGAGGCTCTGGAGATCCTGAGCCGCGCCGAAACCACGGTGATAAGTCTTACGGTAACGGAAAAAGGCTACTGCTACGATACGGTACGGGGGGATCCGGACTGGAGCAACGACGGACTGATCCGCGACGCGAGCTGGCAGCACGCGCCCCGGACAACGATAGGGCTGTTGGCGGCGGCGCTGGACAGGCGGTATCGCGCCGGGGCCGGGCCGGTAACGGTGATGAGCTGCGATAACTTCCCCTCCAACGGGAAGGTACTTTCCCGCTGCGTAACCTCGTTCTGCCGGGAAACCCGGCCGGAACTGGTTCCGTGGATCGAAGACAACGTAAGTTTTCCCCTTTCGATGGTGGACCGGATTACCCCCGGTACAACCGGCGCGTTTCTTGAGGATCTGAAGGGGCGTCGCGGCATCGCGGACCGCTGGGCGGTGGGCTGTGAGGATTTTAGGCAGTGGGTTCTGGAGGCGAACGTTCAAAAGGGTTTCCCGCTGGACAAACTTGTGGAGGCGGGGGTGCTGATGGTGGGGGACGTTGAACCCTACGAGCGCATGAAGATACGGCTTCTCAACGGCAGCCACTCCGCCCTGGCCTACCCGGCCTGGCTTTTGGGCTACGGCGCGGTTACGGAGGCGATGGAGGATCCGGCGCTGCGGCGTTTTATCCGGGATTTTTACATGGAGGAGATTGGCGCCACGGTTCCCCATGTTCCGGGGCTTGACCTGGGGGAGTACAAGGATACCCTGATCAGGCGCTTTTCCAACCGGCACATTGGCGATACGATTCCGCGCCTTGCCTCCGATGGTTCAAAGAAGATCCCCAACGCCATTCTGGAGCCGCTGGCGGAGCTGGCCCGCTCAGGTTCCCGGAACTACGGGGCCGTTTTGCTGGCCCTGGCCTTTTGGGCCCGCTTTCTTACCGGTACGGGGGAACACGGGGAGGACCTTCCCCTGGACGATCCGGCGGCGGCGGAACTTTCCGCGGCGGCCCGTCTGGCGCGGAACGACCCGGCGGCCTTCCTGCGGGCCATCCGTATGCCCGGCGTGCCGGATCCGCTGACCCTGGCGGCGGATTTTGCCGCCACACTGAACCGGGTCTACGCGCTTGGAGTCCGGGGGGCCGTGGCAGCCTGTTACCGGTAGCGCCAAAAAAACCCGGCGGGTGTCCGCCGGGTGAAGGGGTTACAAATACCACAAACTGCTAGAACGAGTAGCCGAAACGGATCTCGACCCTGTGTTCGATTCTGCCCTCGTCCCAGTCGGCGAGTTTGATTTTGGAATCCTCAATAATGGACGGGGCATTTGCCGATTTCGATACCAGCCCATAGCGGGGCGCGATGGTGATTCCGTTACCCAGGGTAAACGTCGTGACAAGGGTGAGGCTGAACTTGTCAAAAGCCGCCAGGTCATCGCCGGTTGCTAAGGTGGTTTTATAATACGTCTTCGCGTCATCCTCGTAGGAATAGATGGTTACGTTGGCCTCCAGGCTGGGCGTAAACCAGGGGGTTACGACGTAGGAGATCGCGGGATCGATATAGACCCCCAGGGCCTTGACCTTTTCCTTGGGGAAGGTTTCCAGGGCGGCCCCGATGGAGCCGCTTAACCCGCCCGCGGCATAGCCGACCTTAAAGCCGGTCTTCGTGCCGAGGCCGTCGGTAACGCCGATGCCGGTAATCTGGCCGTCAAGAGCCGCCGTAAGGCCGGTAACCAGGGAGTCCAGCTTGGGAACAACGCCCCAGATGAACTTGGTGCC
>JAIRND010000003.1 GCA_031258225.1 Treponema sp.
GCCCTGGGTAGAGGGGATTCGGGACGCCGGGGCTATGCCGGGAATCTGGATCGCCCCGGTGATAGTCCACGATGATACGGGACTGATCGAGGAACACCGCGAATGGTATCAGAAGGACCGCAACGGCCGCGTATTCGGCGGCGAAGGCCACAAGATGGGCCGGGCCATCGACCCCACCCACCCCGGAGCGCGGGAGTTTATCAGGAATATTATCCGGCGGAAAAAGGCCCTGGGCTTTACCTACTATAAAATTGATTTTAATAGCCTGGCTCCCGACTGCCGCTACACGGACCCCTACAAGACAAGGCTCCAGGTGTTCCGCGAGTTATACGCCCTGTACCGGGAGGAGATGGGCGAAGAGAGCTACCTCCTTGCCTGCGCCGGACTCCAGCGGGCAACCGTGGGCTACGCGGACGCCAGCAGGATAGCCACCGACTCCTGCGATGCCTGGGTAAACGCCCATCCCTGTTCCATCAGCAACGCGATCCGGGGGGTTGGGATGAACGCGGCGGCCAACGGCGTCTTCTACGTCAACGACCCGGACGTTACCTACCTGAGCGCGGAAAACCCCCGCTGGGAGCGGCGGCTTACGGAGGACGAGCGCCGTACCTGGCACGGCTTTGTGGGGCTTCTGGGCGGCCTCCAGATTACCTCGGACCCCGTCGAGGAGGAACCCTACGCCTCCGGCATCGGGCAGCTTGAGATCCTGTCGCCGCCGGCGCGGGAAAAGGGACGGCCCCTGTGCCCCGCCGCGGAACGGGATCATACCTCCTTCGGCTTTGCGGCCAAACGCCCCTGGGGGGATTTTGCCTCCGTCATGCTGTGGAACGACCAGGACGGCCCCGGAGCCAAAGCCATCCCGAAAAAAGAATTCGGCCCCCTGGGGATTCTGGGTTTTCTGGGGGATCGCTTCCATGTGTGGTCCTTCTGGGACGCCGCGTATAAGGGAATCCGCGGGCCGGACTACAGCACCGGGGAACTTCCCGCCCACGGTTCACAACTCTTGCGGCTGACCCCCGCGGCGGAAGACCGGCCGGTCGTGGTCGGTTCGACCCTGCACATCTCCATGGGCGCGGCGGAAATCGCCGGTGTGTTAACCGGGAAAAACAGCCTTGTCATCCGCCTTAACCCCGCGGCGGGCGCGCGGGAGGGGGCGCTCTTCGTGTACAGCCCTAAACCGCTCTCCCTTGAGGGAGCGGAGGGTCTAACCGCGGGGGCCGTTACCGGCAGCGCCGTTGGCGGCGCCGGCGGAGTATACGCAATTCCGGTAAGTAAGCGGGACCGGCGGGCCTCTTGCCAGGAGATACGGTTATATACCGCTATGCGCTAACTGGTTTTGAATTGGTTGGAAAATCATAAGAGGCTGTTCCACAATCTGACCCTTTTGGAACAGTCTCTTAACCTTCTTTTCCGTAGCGGATCCTGGGATCCACCAGGGCAAGCAGAACGTCGGCCAGGACCATGCCCACAAGAACCAGGAACGATATGAACATGATGTTGGTAAGCACCAGGTTAATATCCTCCTGAAACACCGCCTCGTACATGAGCCGTCCGATGCCGGGGTAGGCGAAAATTATCTCCAGGATCAGGGAACCGGAGAAAAGTCCCGCCAGAAGGTTGGCGCTGCCGGTGATGTAGGGGTTCAGCGTGTTCCTGAACGCGTGGCGCAGGTAGATCCGCCATTCGGCGATGCCCCGCGCGCGGAGGCTGGTAACGTAGGGCTGTCCCAACTGGTCAAGCATGGTGGCCCGGATCATCCGCAGGGTGCCGCCTATGCCCCCAAAGAACGCGGCGAGCAGGGGCAAAAAGACGTGGTGCAGGTAGGAAAAGGTAAAGCGCAGCGGGGCCTCGGAAAAGGGGAAGGGGGGGTAGGCGGTTACGGGAAAGAGGCCCGTAATCGAGGCTAGAAGCTGCAGCAGGATGAGCAGCAGAATCCCCGGAAAGGCGTGAAACACCAGGGCAAAGAACGTAACCGCCATGTCCGTCCTGGTCCCGGCCTTGGTTGAAAAGTAAACCCCCAGCAGGAACGAAAAAAACGTGATCATCACCAGGGACATGAGGTTCAGCGCCACTGAGTTAAGAAGGCGGCTTGCGATAAGAAACGACACGGGCGCCCTGGAGACAAGGCTTAGGCCCAGGTCGTGGTGGACAATGACGCGGTTAAGCCACTGGAAGTACTGCTCGTAAAAGGGCCGGTCCAGGCCCAGGGCCTTTCGCTGGACGGCGTACTGTTCCCCGCTAACCATGCGGTCCCGGGTGTAGGTCTCGCTCCCAAAGAGCTGCTGTATCATAAGCTGGCTTACAATGTCCCCGGGGGCCAGTTCCATCAGCAGGAAAACCACCAGCCCCAGGATGAACAACGTTGCGGCCATCGTAACCAGGCGGCCCAGGATATACGAGACCAGGGGAAAGCGCCGCCTGAACCGGTAAACCGGGGCCAGTAGTTTTTTCATGATCAGTTTTTCAGGAAGACCTGCCTTGTCTCCGCCCCGTTCAGGGTATCGTAGTAAAAATTGGTAAAATCCCAGCGGTTCCGCAGGGCGTAAAAACTGCGTTGACGGAACAGGTAGATTACCGGGCACTGTTCCAGCAGGATACGCTGGTACTCGTCCCAAATTTCCCAGGCTTTTTCCTTGTCGATGGCGTGCGTCCCCTCGTTGTAGAGGTAGTCGATCCGGGCCTCCCACTCGGTGGCGGGCTTCTCCTGCAGGGGGTGCCAGAGGTGCAGGTTCCCCGATGAGGGCCAGACGTTACTGCCCTGGCTGGGGAAGAAGTTGCTGCCCAGGTTGATGATAACGGACTGCCAGTCGTAGGTGAAGCTGAGCTGTTCCACGAGTTTTTGGAAATCCGTGGCC
This sequence comes from Treponema sp., assembly GCA_031258225.1. Classification (GTDB taxonomy): domain Bacteria; phylum Spirochaetota; class Spirochaetia; order Treponematales; family Breznakiellaceae; genus JAISFT01. Next base: position 2,856 of record JAIRND010000003.1, read on the forward strand.
CGGATGTTCACCTTAATTCCCACCTTTTCCATTTCGTCCCGGATGATCGAGGCCATATCCGTAAGAACTGTAGCGTCGCTGGAAATGGAAAGGTCGTATTCGATCTGCCGGCCCTTGCTGTCCCGCATGATCCCCTGCCGATCCTGCGTTATACCGATGGACTCAAGCAGTTCCAGCGCCCGCGTTACATCGTAGAGGTACCGCGCGGTAATATCCGGGTTGTAGTAGGGGTTGACCGGGGGGAAGAAATAAAGTTTGGGTTCCGCCAGCCCCCGGTACACCTGGGCGATGATCCGGTCCCGGTTAAGCAGGCAGCTCATGGCCTGGCGGAATTCCTTGCGGGTAAACCACTCGTACTGGGGGGTATCGCCGGCAATGGGGTTCTGGTTAAACGTCCACATAGCCGCGTTGACGCTGCCCTCCGCGTTAAAAACCGTGTAACCGGTGTTCTGTTTTTCAATAAGCTCGTTTAGATCCTCCGGCCTGGAACCGTAACCCTCCAGCCCGCCCTCCTTGAACACGAGGAACTGGGTATTCTCGTCCGGCAGAATGTGAACGATATTTTCCTCAAAGTAGGGGGTGCTCTGCCCCTGGGAATCTTTCCGCCAGTAATCGGGATTACGCTTAAACACGAGCCGCTGGCTGGGGACGTACTCCGTGAGAAACCAGGCGCCCATGGAGGGGATGGTCCTGGGGTCCGCGGAGACGTTGAACAGATCCAGTACCCCCTGGGCGCCGGCCTTTTCCTTTGCCTCGCGGTAGAGAAAGGCGGGGCCGAAGTACCTGTTGGTTGCCAGAAGGGGATCCGCGTCTATTCTGGGGAAGTGAAAGGCAAAGCGTTTGTCGTCGATCTTTCTGATGGTGATCCGCGCCTCGCTCCCGTCTTCCATCGTGATAAACTGGCTGTTGTAGGCGGTACTCTGTAATTCCGGGTCCCCTTCAATTTCATCGTACCAGAAGATCACGTCATCGCTGGTTACCGGAACCCTGGGCCGGGCGTTTTCGTAAAAACTCCAGTAGAGGTTGTCCCGCAGGGTGTAGATGATGTCCAGGGTCCCCGCTTCTTCGTCTACCACCACTTCGGGAAAGGCGCATTGGGCCTTCCATTCCCGGCGTACCACATCGTAGTCGAGCAGGTAATCGTGCATGCCGCCCACGATGGACTTGGTTTCATTGTCCAGTTCCGCTATCAGGAGGTTGAAGCTCTTGGGTTCGTTGGTGATACTGGAATTCCACGTGCCCCCCACCGGGCCGTCCACGAATTCCTCCCCGCGCCAGGGTTTGCTGGTGGTTGCGGCCAGAATTTCCTCAAGCCCCTGGCGGCCCATCGCCTCAATTTCTTCCAGCGAGAGTTCTTCCTTTTTGCAGACGGAAAACAGCAGGAGCGCGGCCGCGGCAAGCAGCGCACGCCATATCACATTCTTTTTCATAACAGTATCGTAATGAAATTGAATGGCCCCTGTCCATAAGGCCGTTCCGGTTTTAGAATTCGGTTGTCAGCAGATCCGTGTCAAGGATAATAACCACCCGGCCCTGCCGCAGCAATTCGCGGTTTTCCTCACTCGCGATAACGCTCCGGGCGTCTTCTTCGTCAATGACCAGGTCCGTGGGGCGGATTCCGTAGACTTCCCGGGCCAGTATCCGCAGGGGCCGATCCCCCACAAGGGCCGTAAGTTCCGGCGAAAGGCCGGAGGGGCTGTCCCGGAAGATCGATTCCTCGCCGGCGTAGTGGACCATCACGGTTTCAGGGGATTCCAGCATACTTTTGTCGTAGATCAGGGTCATGGCGCTGTCCCACAGTTTGGGGAACAGGCACGGGAGGGTACGGGCCTTCCGGTTGGTCCCGTGCAGGGGCAGTTCCCCGCCGGCGATGATCAGGATGCCCGTGTAGGCCGCCGCCGGCCGCGCGACAAGGAGCCGGGGAGGGGCGGCGGGCCGGGGATTTTTGATGAACCGCGCGGAAAGGCCCCGCAGGCTGATGGTGTAGGCCGCCCTCATGCCGGTCATGTCGGCGCTCATGGCCGGGGGGACAGTCCGGGCCGAAAGCGCGTAGTCTTCCGCGTCGTACAGGGAAAAGGTCCCCTCCGCCAGGTGATCGCCTACAAAACTTGAGGAATCCACCGGGATGGAGAGGATCAGGGGCCGTATCAGGGCCACATAGGCCGCGCCGATCAGCTCCTCGGCCTGGGTTCTGCCCGTGGGAAGCGTCAGCCCCAGGGGCTTGAGTTCAAGGGATACGTGGGCGGAAATTTCCATTTTGTCCCATTCAAGAACGCCGGAAATGTCCACCGCGGGGGATTGGGCCCCGGCGCTAACGGCGCGGAGGAAGACGAACAGGCAGAGGGGGAGGGGGCCGCGGAGATTCATCGTTAGTTATTTTATCGGCACGTTCAGGGTTCTGCCTTCGCGGAGAATCCCATTAAGGTCCATGTCGTTTGCCAGGGCCAGGTCCACAGGGTCCGTCCCGTAGGCAAGCGCGATTGACCACAGCGTGTCCCCCCGTTTTACCACGTAGCTTCCCTCAAACCGTTCCTCGGTGTTCGGCCGGACGGCGGGCGGCTCCCCCCCATTCAGCGCCGGTATTTTAAGGCGGCTTCCGATTTGCAGGGCCCGGCTCTTGATGCCGGGGTTGGCCCCCTCGATAAGGGCCACCGTTACCCCGTACCGGAGGGCCAGGGCGGAAAGCGTGTCCCCGTAGCGGATCGTGTGGTAGTAGTGCCGGATCAGATCCGTACCACCGGAAAGCGCGGCCTCTACCCGCGCCGCGTATTCCACGGGGACTTTGAGCAGGTAGGACGAGACGGGGGGGCTGATGTTGATGAGCAGTTCCCCGTTCCCCCGGGTCAGCAGGACCGGATCGATTCCCGTTTCCTGTGCCAGCAGGGTCAGGTCAACGGTCCTGTTCACCGGAACCCTGGTCCATTCGATGCGTTCCCGCCAGTGTTCCAGACCGTACTTCCGGGGTTCGGAGAGGATCCGGGCGACCGCCAGAAGTTTGGGCACGTAGTGTATGGTTTCGGTCCGCAGGGCCTTCCGCCGGGAAAGTTCCCAGTAATCCCGGCAGCCGGTCTCCCGCAGTACCTGGGTTATTCCCCCCAGGCCGCTGTTGTAGGCCGCCAGCGCCAGGGGCCAGTCCCCCAGAATATCGTAGTTTTCCTCCAGCTTCCGCAGGGCCCCCTGCGTGGACTTCCAGAAATCCATCCGTTCGTCCACCCAATCGTCCACCCTCATGTCAAACGGGGCGATGGAGTTTTGCATGAACTGCCACAGTCCCGCGGCGCCGGACTTGCTTTTTGCCGTGGAAACGTAGCCGGATTCGATGACCGGCAGGTAGAGAAGTTCCGGCGGCAGCCCCCGTTTTTCGATCTCCTCCCGGATAAAATCCAGGTAGGGGCCTGCCCGCTCCATCACCCCGTTAAGCCACGCCAGGCCGGTGGGGGCGCTGTACTGTTCCAGGTAGCGCCGCGTCAGATCCTGGTCAAGGCCGGGGATGGGGCCGGCCCTGGGATCCCGCTCCGCCGGGGCCCCCTCCCAGGGGACCTGGGCCGGACGGAGAAACCGTTCCGGCGGGTTAAAAATTTGCCGCCTCAGGGGCCGGCCATTGGCCGTAAGACCCTCCGGCAGGGGCGCCGGATCTTCGGCGCGGTCCGCGTTCACGGGGAGCAGATCCTCCGCCGCGCCCAGGGACAGGACGCAGGCCAGAAACAGCGGGACGGCCCTGGGAGCCTGTGAGCCCCACAGATTCCTAAAATTTTTCGCCATAGTAGACTCCCGCCCATTCCCAGCGCCCGTGGATCTCCGGGTCCAGGGGAAAGTTGATCTTCCTGAAGTACAGGTACCAGGTGGAGATGTACTGGGACCAGCCCCAGGTCCGCAGATACGATTCGTTGGCGTTGGAACCGGGGTCCAGGGTTTCGGCGTAGCGGATGCGGCTGTTCCGCATAAAGTCGGAGAGGTTGAATTCCGCCATTCCCGAATCGTCGGTTTCCTCCTGTTCCCAGGACCGGGCGAAAAAATTGACCTTTGCCCGGTAGGACCAGAGGCGGCTGCTGGAACCCGTGTCAATGGCGGATTTTATCGCGCTTACCAGGGAATTGATGTTTTCAAAGGTCCAGTCCTTGGGGGAATTGTTAAAGTCCACCAACTGCTTGGCGTAGTTATCCGCGCGGGGAAAGTTGGGAATAATCGTACCCTGGTAGGGCAGGTACTGGGTATAGGCCTGAATAGCGCCGTTCCAGTCCCCCGTTTTTTCGCAGGCCTGGGCCAGCATAAAGTAGGCCTCCCCCAGGTCGATCTGATCGGAAAAACGGGAAATAAGTTCCTGGTAGTAGCGGACCCGCTGTTCGTTGTTTTCCACCAGGTTGATAAGCTGCTTTAGGCAGGCCAGGTGGATGGACTGATCCATGATCCGCAGATCGGGGTAGTTTTTTATGATGATGTCGAAGTACAGGGCCGCTACCGGGTAGGCGTCCATCCTGATATGCGCGTAGGCGATCATCAACAGGTAGTAGGCGTGGTAGGGATCGTCCTCGTAATCGCTGACCCGGCGGCTTAGAAAGTTGACCAGCAGCGGGAATTCCCCCAACCGGGCGTAGGTGTTGGCGATCTCCCGGACAATCGCGAACCGATCCTCCCCGGCCTCCGGCTTTTCCGCCAGCAGCAGGTGGAGTTCCCGCAGGTACTCCCGGTTCTCCTTTGTGCCGGCAAGGTAGTACGGATCGACGGAGGGCTCCGTTCCGCCAAGAAGGCCGCCCACCCACTCACCCCCCCCGCACGAGGAAAGGGCCGCGGTCAAAAGGAGAATCAACACGCCGGGGAGCGGGTTTTGGGGCCCGCGCGGACCGGGAACAGGGTTCTTTCGCGGTAACATCTCCGTTACTTTACCATCCTCAATCTTGGCAGGGAAGGGGCATCCGGCTATACTTTTAAGTATGGGTCTTTCCCCTTTCCGCCGTATCATTGCGCGGTTTATCTTTATTATCGGCCTTCTTCTCATGTTCCTGGGGAGCGGATTTTTGCTTGGGAATCTGGCGGGCATATCCCGAATTTCCGTTCTTACCTCTTTTCTGTTTGTCATTATCGGGAGCTTCTGCGCGTTCCTGGCCGTCAGGCTGAACAAGCGGGTTATCTACCTGTTTTTTGCCGCTTTTTTGCTGCAGGTGGGGTTTTTTTTGTTCCTTTCCGCCCTGGGTATTTTCCCCGTTCCCTTTTCAAAAAGCTGGCCCCTTCTCTCGGTTTTCTGCGGCATTGCCCTGTTCCCCGCGGGGTGGCGCCGTTTCGGAACCTTCCGGATCGCCTACGTGGTGCCCTCCATCGCCTTTATCCTGCTGGGTTCGGGCCTCCTTATCTTTTCTCTTGATTTGGTCGCGTTTTCGTTTCGCCAGTTCATGCTGAACTGGTGGCCGCTCCTGATCGTGCTGGCAGGCCTTGTCCTGGTACTCGTATCCCTTGGCGCCAAATCCAATGCCGGGGATTCGAAGCGGTGAGGCGCCTGCCCGCCGCCGCTGTTTGTCTACCGGCTCTCCTGTTGTTTCTCACCGTTACGCGGCAGGCTTTTGGACAGAGTTCCGGTACGGCGGGGGGAAGCGTTACGGAGGAGATCCGGGCCCTTACCGAATCGGGCATCCCCTCCCTTATGCGGCGGGCGCTGGACCAGATCCGGCAGCGGAACCTGGGCTCCGGCGAGTTCGGGCGGGTCATGAACGCCGTCAACATCAACCTGTTCCGCCGCGTCTACCCGGATATAACAATCCAACTGCCCGTTAGCGATCCCCCGCAGTCCCACGCCTATTCCCGGATTCTCAGAGATGTTGAGCGCGGCGTCTACAGCGCCCCCCCCTCGTCCGCCACCGACTACCTGGAGATTGTCCTTCCCTTTCTGGCCCTCCTCGACGAAATCCGTCAGGACCGTCTGCTTCCCTGCCTTCCCGACCTCCGGCGCGCCGCGCTGCTCAACCCCGGTTCCCCGCTTGCCCCATTTTTTATGGGCCTTGTCCACGAGCGCGCCGGTAATCAGGACGAGGCCCAGGCCGATTATGAGCGGGCGTGGGAAATCTCGCGGGAATGTTACCCCGCCCGGCTGGGCCTGGCGCGGATTCAGGAACAGAAGGGGAAGGCGGACGCCGCGGTTTCCATACTGGAAGACCTTGTCCAGACGTATCCCGATAGTTTTACTGTCAAACGGCAGCTCGCCATCGCCTATTACCGCAAACAGGACTGGTCCCACGCCCAGACCACCCTGAGCGAGTGCCTCCAGCAGGAGGCCCAGGACGGGGAACTTATCCTTATGCTGGCCCACGCCATGGTGGAGCAGGGCAGGTTTCTTCCCGCCCAGCGGCCCCTGGATCAGTACGCCGCCATTGACGCGCAGAATCCCCTCTACCTGTTTCTGCGGGCCCGCGTCCAGGCGGAGGGCATGCGGAACCAGGATTCCGCCCTCAATTACCTCCGGTCCCTTATCCGCGCGGGCAACGCCGGGGACGCGGCCCTTGTCTACGCCGCCCGGTTGTTCATGGAATCCCAGCGGACCGAGGATCAGAACGAGGGCCGCGCCCTGCTGCAACGCCTCCTTGAACGGGAGAATCCCTCCCCGGACATTATCCGCCTGGCCGTGCGGGACAGCATCGGGCGCGGCGACTGGCAGGCCGCCCGGAACCGCCTGGCCCCTCTCCTGCTGGAAAACCCCCAGGACCAGGACCTGCTCAGCGCCTACACTGTGGAACGGGGCCTGGGAAACAACGCCGCCGCCCTTGTCTACGCGCGGGAACTCTACGAAAAGAACCCCTCAGGCGACGAGGGGGCCGCGGCCTACATCGCCGCCCTTATCGAGACCGGACGCCAGGCGGAGGCGGGCCGGCTTATCGAAACCCGCCTGGCCTCCGGCATCAACGACACGCAGAAAAGCCGGTACTACTACCTGCGCAGCCGCATCCGTACCAACGACGACCAGATCGTGGCGGACCTGCGGGCCAGCCTCTTCGCGGACCCCCGGAACCTTGCCTCCATGATCGCCATGTTTGAGTTTTATCATTTCCGCCGCCCGGAGAAGGCCCGCGCCGTTATCTACCTGCGCCAGGCCCTGGCCCAGGACCCCTCCAACCCCCAGCTCCGCCGTTACGCGGAGGAGTACCCGGAAGTTTTGAATTGAGCGTATTCCGCGCAAGCGCGGCAAACTCCTAAAGGGTTTTGCGTGTTTTAGCTTAATCAACCTGTTAGCGGCAGGCCGGCCTGTTCAGGATAAAAAAAGACGGTGCGCCTGGACGTTCGGATACCAGATCCGCCGCGCACCGTCTATATATTCAGGGGACTATTACCCTCCCCATGTATCTTGTATCGGCCGCGGTCGCGGGAACTTTACAGGGAAGCCCCGGTAATTTAGAATAGGTGTAACAATAGGCTCCTAGGGAGGCAGAGATGATCGAGGCCAGTGCGGAATACCAGGTTACCGAAAAACTCAGTTACGGCATGGTAGGCGGCGGACCGGGGTCTTTTATCGGCGATGTGCACCGCCGGGCCCTTAGGTCGGAGGGCCTTGCGGATATTGCCGCGGGTTGTTTCTCCCGTTCCCCGGAGGGGACCCTGGCGACGGGCGCCGCCCTGGGCATGCCCACCGGCAGGCTCTACAAAACCTTCGAGGAAATGGCGGAGGAGGAGGCGAAACGCCCGGACAGGATCGACTTTGTGGTTGTCGTTTCCCCCAACACCTCCCATTACGCGGCGGTCAAGGCCTTTTTAAGCCGGGGCATCCCCGTGGTCTGCGAAAAACCCTTTACCGTGGAGGAGGCCGAGGCCCTGGAACTGGCAAAGCTGGCGGAGGCGAAGGATCTTCTCTGCGCCGTTACCTATACCTACACGGGGAACGTTACCGTCAAACACGCGCGGGAACTGGTGCGCCGGGGCGAGATTGGGGACATCCTCTTTGTCAACGGCGAGTACCCCCAGGAATGGCTGCTGCCGCCGGCGGAAAAGCAGGGCAGCAAGCAGGCCATAACCCGGACGGACCCGGCCCTGGCGGGAATATCCAACAGCGTGGGGGACCTGGGTACCCATATCGAAAGCATCGTTTCGTATATCACGGCCCTGCGGATCAAATCGGTCTGCGCCCGGCTGGACGCCATTGGTGAAGACAGGGTGTTGGATACCAACGCCTCGATCATGCTGGAATACGAGGGCGGGGCCCGGGGTCTGTACTGGACCAGCCAGGTAGCCTCCGGTTACGACAACGCCCTCCGGGTGCGTATCTTCGGGACCAGGGGTTCCCTGGACTGGAACGAGGAAGCCTCAAACTACCTCTGGCTTTCCCGCTTCGGCCAGCCCAACGTTACCCTGTCCCGTGCCAAGGACCCGTTTTACCCGAGGGCGCAGTCCTATTCCCGGCTCCCCTCCGGCCACCCGGAAGGCTACTTTGAGGCCCTGGCAAACATCTACCGGACCTATATCGGCGCCCTGGTTAAGCGGAAGAAGGGCCAGGCCCTGACGGAGGGGGACCTGGACTTTCCCGACTTCCGCATGGGCATAGACGGGGTTAAATTCACGGGAAAGTGCGTGGAAAGTTCCAAAAAAGGGGCGGTCTGGGTCTCGTTTTAGCGGGCCGCGCACGCGCGGCTTTCAAACGAACGTATAGCCGCTTGACACGATTTTGAATCGCCGGTATAGTGGCGGCGTTGTATCATACCGGATAGGGAGCATGAGGTTTCGATGAGCAGGTTGCCTATACAAGTTTCTGGGGGGGGGGGGGGGGGGGGGGGGGGGGGGGGGGGGGGGGGGGGGGGGGGGGGGGG
>JAIRND010000005.1 GCA_031258225.1 Treponema sp.
TATTACCTCATTCCCCGGAGAACCGGGGAAGAAACCATTGTGGAACCCTATTTTTACAATGTCGACGGGACCACTACCCTGATTACCTCCCTGGCGGTTCCGATAAAAGAAAACGGCCGGGTCATCGGGGTCGCGGGTGTCGATATTGCGCTGTCCAGGATTCAGGAAAACGTAGCGGCCGTCAGGCCCTACGAAGGCAGCTTCGCCGCGGTTTTCAGCAACGGGGGGATTGTGGCGGGCCATTTCGACCCTTCCCGGCTTGGGAAATCCATGAGCGACACCGAAACGGACCTGGCGGGGGACAAATTGCCGGATTTGGTGCGGGCCGTGCAGTCGGGCTCCCCCATGACCCTCTCAACGGTTGCCTCCGTGGACGGCGAGGCAAACCGGTATGACATCTTCACCACCCCGCTTCCGGCCGGAAAAACGGCCACCCCCTGGGCGCTGGCAATAGCGATACCCCATGATGTCGTCAACGCGCCGGTGCTGCGGATGCTCCGCCTGAGTATCATCATAAGCGTGATAATGCTCCTCGTCATAGGGGCCGCGGCCTTTATCATTGCCCGTTCCATCAGCAATCCCCTTAAACAGGTGATGACGATCTTTACCGCCGTGGGGGAAGGGGATTTAACCCGGCGGCTGGATATACACCGCAAGGACGAAATTGGGGATATGGCTGTTGCCTTTAACGGAACCCTGGACAAGATCAAAGACCTTGTGATGACCATCAAGAATCAGGCCGTTACGCTTTTTGATATCGGCAACGAGCTTGCCAGCAATATGACCGAAACCGCCGCGGCGATTAACGAAATTACCGCCAACATCCAGAGCATCAAGGGCCGGGTGATCAACCAGTCCGCCTCGGTAACGGAAACCAACGCGACCATGGAACAGATCACCGTAACCATCGATAAACTGAAAGGCCATGTGGACAACCAAAGCGCCAGCGTATCCCAGTCTTCATCGGCCATTGAGGAGATGCTCGCCAATATCCAGTCCGTTACCCAAACCCTGGTAAAGAACGCCGGCAACGTTAAAGAATTGATAGAATCCTCCGAAGTGGGCCGTTCCGGCCTTCAGGGGGTGGCGGCGGATATTCAGGAGATCGCCCGGGAATCCGAGGGGCTTCTGGAGATCAACGCGGTGATGGAAAACATCGCCAGCCAGACGAACCTCCTGTCCATGAACGCCGCCATTGAAGCGGCCCACGCCGGGGAAGCGGGAAAGGGTTTTGCCGTGGTGGCCGATGAAATCCGCAAACTGGCGGAAAATTCCGGAGAGCAGTCCAAGACCATTTCCTCGGTACTCAAGAAGATCAAGGACGCCATCGACAAGATAACCAAATCCACCGAAAGCGTACTCAGCAAGTTTGAAGCCATAGACGGCGGCGTCAGGACCGTATCGGATCAGGAGGAAAACATCCGTAACGCCATGGAAGAACAGGGGGAGGGAAGCAAACAGATTCTGGAAGCTGTTGGGCAATTAAACGATCTAACTCAAAACGTCAAGGCCGGTTCCCAGGAGATGCTTGAGGGCAGCAAACAGGTTATTCTGGAAAGCAAGAACTTGGAAGCGGTAACCCAGGAGATAAGCAACGGGATGAACGAAATGGCCACGGGGGCGGATCAGATCAATGTCGCGGTAAACCGGGTTAATACCATCAGCGGAAATAATAAAGAAAGTATTGATGTGCTGGTCCGGGAGGTGTCGAAGTTCAAGGTGGAATAACGCGGACCAAACAACCGGATATGAGCGATTATCAAGATAAAGAGAATTTGACCACGAGGCCGAAAAAGTCGAATAAGGAGGAGAAAAAATGATTTCAAATCTGGCCCTTGATACGGCCACATTCCCACTTTCCAGATGGCAAGTTTGATTTCCACGTACTTGAGGATCTCGATGAGGAACCAGCCGATCCAGCCGGGGATCACCATGCAGACCATCATTTCGGGGATGACGAAGTAGTCTTTGGCCTGGCCCGGGAGGTAGCCGATGCCCATGCGGCCGCCGTAGGATTCGCCGATGAGGAGCATGACAAGGCCCATGGCCACCCCGGTTTTGAGGCTCATGATGATGCTGCCAAAGGCGTGCCAGAAGTAGACTTTGCGGAGCAGGGTGAACTCGCCGCCGGCCGCCGCCCCGGAACTGGTCTGCTGAATCTCCACATCCAGCCCCCATTTCGCGAACAGCCCCTTTTCGTAGGCCACATAGAGGTTGAGGTGATGGGTGGAATTGGCGTCCGCCACGATCACCTTTTTCCCCGACAGGGCAGGGGTCTGGGGCTCCGCGGGCTGCGTTGTGTCTCTTCTCCCCCCCACAGAAAAGGGTGGAGAAAACCGTCAGAACCAAAACGGGACAGGCTGTCTTTTTATGGTCGAATGCCTCCTTAACATTTCATAGTAACATGATAGGTTTAATAATATAAATAACCGATAGGCTTTATCAATAGGTTTCGTGGGATTATGGGGCAAGCGCAAAAAATTCTTGTTTTTCGACAAAATAGTTAATGCCTTTTTCATTGGGCGGCGTTATAAGAGAGACTGAATTATTTTGATTCTATCAGGAGTGAAACCATGGGTGATTTTTCGGCTAACTACAATGAAATTTCCGAATTGCTGCAAAGGGGAAAAGCCAAGGACATTACCACGGCTGTTCAAAACGCCTTGAGCGCGGGAGCGCCCGCTCCGGATATCCTGGAAAAGGGCCTGATCGCGGGGATGAGTATTATCGGCGGAAAGTTCAAACGGGGAGAGGTGTTTGTTCCCGAGGTGCTGATAGCGGCCCGCGCGATGAACAGCGCCTCGGTTACGCTGAAGCCTTATCTGGTCGAGGCCGGGGTGAAACCCGTTGGCAAGGCGATCATCTGCACGGTAAAAGGCGATCTGCACGACATTGGGAAGAACCTGGTGAAGATGATGATCGAGGGCCGGGGTATCGAGGTTCTTGACCTGGGTGTTGACTGCGGCGAAGAAAAGATCGTTGACGCCGTTAAAAATTCCGACGCCAAGGTGGTCTGTCTTTCCGCCCTGCTCACGACGACCATGATGGCCCAAAAGGACGTGATTGAGGCCCTGAAGGTGGCCGGACTGCGGGACCGGGTCAAGGTAATGGTCGGCGGCGCGCCGGTTACCCAGAGCTTTGCCGATGAAATTGGGGCCGATGCCTTTACCCCCGACGCCGCCAGCGCCGCGGAGGTATGCCGCTCGTTCTACTGATTGTGGCGCGGCCGGCAGGCTGCTGGCAGGCTGTCAAGACTAAAGAACCGGCTAAAAATCACGACCTCTTACAAAAATTTGGTATTGAACCAGACGGTATTGTAAATTTTCTTATGACCGAGCCTCCGTTTGGACTAATGCAACGCTAAAGATACCGCGGGGCTTGTCCCGCGGAGGCTCATAGTGAACGTGGTGCTTCTGTTTGTGTGGTTGTGGTTAAATTTCTTTGGTCATATCCGGTGTTTTAACTTGCTGTTTTAACTTGCGGTTTTAACTTAATCAACCGTAGAACAGCATGTTTTCCGCGAACTCGTCCATAAAGGCGCTGTCGGCGGCAAGGTCGATGTTTACGCTGTGGGCGATGATCCGTTCGCAGGCTGCCAAAAACGCCGTGTCCTCTCCCAGGCAGCGCAGGGCTCCCCGCAGGCTCAGATTTCCGCACACGGCGATTTTGTCGATGAATTCCGCCGGCAGAAGTCCTGTGGCGATGGCGTTTTCCTTGTTGATGAAGAATCCCAGTCCCCCGGCAATGTAGACGGTACTGATGCCGGCAAGGTCCAGGCCCGCGTTTTTGCAGAGGATCTTGATGCCCGAAAGGATTGCGCTTTTCGCGAGTTGGTACTGTCGTACATCCCGGTTTATGATGGAAATGGTTCCCGTAATGGTGAACCCTTCGGCGTACGCGTCGTCCAGCGCGCCGGTTTCGTCGATGATTCCTTCGCGGAGCATAAGCGCCATGACATCGATAAGGCCGGAGCCGCATATCCCCCTGGGTTCCGCGCCGCCAATAACGGTAAGGGCCAGTTTCCCGTTCTCCCGCCTTACTCCGCTGATGGCCCCTGTAACGCCGCCCATGCCGCAAGAAATTTCGGCCCCTTCCAGGGCGGGGCCCGCGGCGGTGGAGCAACAGTAGATACGGCCGCCGTGGAACAGGGCCATTTCCCCGTTGGTGCCGATGTCGATGAGCAGTGAGTTATCCGCCCCCGCCAGAATATCCAGGGACGCGAGGCCGGATACGATATCCCCGCCGATAAACGCGGCAATGGAGGGGAGGACCGTCAGGCGCTGGACGGGGAGGGAAAGTTCCTGCCCGCCGAACTGGCGTGTTTCCAGAAACACCGGGGTAAAGGGGACCTCCCCCATGGACGAGGGATCGGTGTTGGTAAAGAGGTGGAGCATGGTGGTGTTTCCGGCGACAACGAGTCGTTCAAGTGTGGAGATGCCCCATTTTTCACAAAACCGTCTGATGGTTCTGTCCGTCTGGCGGTTTATGAGCGTAAACAGTTCCCCGGTCTTTCCGTTTTTCGCGGCGTTGATCCGGCTCATGACATCGGCCCCGAAGACCCGCTGATCGTTCAATTCGGAATAGGTGTCCAGCGCCTCGTTCCCGTCCATGTCGACAAGCTGGGCGGACAGGGTGGTGGTTCCCAAATCCAGCGCGATACCGGCGCGGGCGGGGGCCTTAACGGTTCGGACGGGTGTATCGACCTCGTTCCGCAGGGAGGCGTCGTGCCGGGGAAGCTCCACGGTTATATCCGTTTCAGGATATACCTGGCACGCAAGGACGAGGCCGGCGCTGTCCGCGCCTTTCCGTCCGGCAAGTGGTCTGACTTCTCCCCGGACCAGGCGGACCCCGCATTTTCCGCAGAAGCCGCGTCCGCCGCAGGGGGCGTCGATGACAAAGCCCCCGCGGACCAGGGCGGCCAGCAGGGTTTCGCCGCTTCGCGCTTCGCAGCTTGTAGTGTTGTTCAGTACGTGTATGTTCATGGAACTTCGTTTAACCTCGTTATTCATGGTGTAATGGTTCGTTTACGGTACAGCCCGCGGAACCGCCAGGGGTTCAGGCGCAGAAGAAGGAATGGTATTCCTTGGGGGTAACGCCGGTTGTCTTCTTGAAGATCTTCGCGAAGTAGTTGGCGTCGTTAAACCCGACCTTTCCGGCGACCTCCTGTATCTGTGCCTGTCTGTCGGTCTTAAGGAATTCCTTTGCCTTGTCAATCCGAATTCGGCACACGTAGTTCGAAAAGGTCATGTTCATCTCTTTCCTGAACAGGTGGCTAAGGTAATACCCGCTGACAAACACCCTGGCGGCCACACCGCCTAGGCTAAGATCGTTCGCGTAGTTCTGGGTGATGTAGCCAATCGCCTTGCTCAGGTGTTCGCTGGTCTGTTTTTGGCCCCGGTTCTGATGCACCGTGTCGATAAAACGCTCCATGGCCTGGGTGGTAAGGAAGCAGAGCCGTTCAAAATCCGTACTGTCCTCGCAAATCTCAAACGATTCTTTGGTGATGCTGTTGACTTCCCGCAGCGGCGCCCCCGCCTCCACCGCGGCCCGGGAGAGGAAGGCCACCAGTTCAAATATCCGTATCCGGATCGTGTCGATGTTTCCGCCGGCAAAGCAGAAAATGATACTGAGCAGCGTGTTCAGGATATTGGTGGCCTGCTGTTTGTTCCCGCTCTGAACAAACGTGATAAGTTCTTTTTCCGTTTCGTAGGGGTAGGTCAGGGAAGACGCGCGTTTTTCCATCTCGATAAGGTCCGCGGCGGCGAATTTGCGGTCCTGGACAAGTTCCGATATCCGCCGCTGCTGTTCGGTGATCCGCTCGCGCTGCTGTAAGTAGACGTTGTGCTCATGGGTAAGGCTGTTCACGATGATGAAGAGGATTTGGGCCGCGCTGGTTACGTTTACGCAGCCGCACGACGGGGTATGGCACAAAAAATCCTCGGCCCTGGCCTGGATACCCATTGTTCCGGTCTTTTCCACGATCTCCGACCGGGCAATTTCGTCCGCCTCCCAGAGGAGGGCCGGGCCGCACACGATGGAACCGATGAGCCGGTCGTTGAACATTACCGGGGACGAACACATGATAAGGCCGCAGCCGCAGGCGAATATGTAGGGTTCCCCCAGTTTGGACGACATAACGCCGCCGTAGGCGATCATCTCCCGGCATTTCCGGCAGTTCTTCGCGGCGTTGCAGATCGTATCGGTTTTTCTGTGGCTTAACAGCTCGGTCCCGGAAACGTCAAACAGGGCCACGTCAAGGCCTGTTACCACGGAAAAATGACCAAAAAGTTTCCGCAGCCGGGTGAAATCCAGAATTTCCCTCAACTGTGCCCCTTTATCCATTTCATTTGCCATATTACGAACCTGTTTGTAGCCTCGCTGGATATCAGGATACTGTACCGATTCACCGTACCATGTACCGGGAACACCGTCAAGGCGCAACGGGGGTTGCGTTTGTATAACGGTCTGTTGTGTTCAACCGACCCTTGCCATAACCCCCGTTGCCCCGATAAGCCGCTATGCGTTTATCGTGGTCAAGGCGGGCGGCAGGGCAGGGTGCAACTTATTCCTGCAAAATTCGATAATCGATTGAGTCAGTTCCAAAACATGTGCGAGTTTTGGAACAACTCTATTCCCGATTCTTTTTGTAAAAAGAATTCTCCTGTTTCCACAGGTTTCCACGGGTATCAGCGTCAACCAGTTCCGCATTGTCGAATTCATTCATGACAAAAGGTATAAAAGCAAAGTCCGCCGGCGTTATATCTACCCAAATGGGTGGGGCTTTTTTTATGCCCGGAAGAAGACTCGAACCCTCCGCCCCTCAACATCCTGTTTCGGGGCTCCGGGCCCGCCTCCGGCCCCTTTCGGGCGCGTCCGTGCGCCCTTTTCCTCGTATTCACTCGGCGGGGCCGTCGGAAGTTCGCGTCTTCTTCCGCTCTGATTATAAAAAAACCCCACCCAAATGGGTGGGACTTTTTTTATGCCCGGAAGAAGACTCGAACTTCCATGCTTTTAACGGCACTGGTACCTGAAACCAGCGTGTCTACCAATTCCACCATCCGGGCTGTGGAAGTAGCATACGATACGGGGGACCGAAGGTCAAGGGGGCGCGGGATAAACGCATAGCAGCCTTGGCATGGTGCCAGGCATTGCGCAAATTTGCAGTCATGATTGTAATTGTGGGGCTTTAGCCCAAATGATAAAGAAAATGTACAATTTTGTGCGTTTTCTACCTTCGCAGACTCCCCAAGTCCCACAGGCTCCTACTCAAGGGCCTTCCCAAAACCAACCCGGTTTTGGGAAGGCCCTGTTAAGCGGTTAATCGGTGGTTTTAGCGAAATCCGGAACACCGCCGTGCCTTAGTCATTCAAAGGCCACGACTTCGCCTGTTTTGGCGGATTTGAGAATAGCTTCCATCAGCAGCATGTTCCGCAGAACCGAATCAAGGGATACGGCCAGGTTCTCTTTTCCCTCAATGGTTTTGAGGAAATTCCGGTAAAAATCCCGTATGTCCGACTTGACCGCCGGAAGGGCCTCTTCCTTGATGGTTTCATCGGTCCGGGGGGCCATGGTCTTGGTAAGCCCGGCGGCGGTCCTGATGGGAACCGCGTCGTTCTTGCTCCAGTCCGTAACCCGTACTATCTTGCCCGTCGGCTTGAAATTTTCCATAAGCGCGGTCCCGTCCCGGCCCAGGATGTACCAGCGGGGAAGGTTGACAAAGTTGCTGGTCCCCACTTCCGCCAGGTACACCAGCCCGTTTTCAAAGGTCAGCTCCGCGTAAAAACCGTCGTCCACCAGCTCGTTGGTAACGTAGGTAAAGGTGGCGTGGACCTTTTTTACCTTGCCGGGGATCATCTGCAGGGCCTGATCCAGAATATGAACGCCCCAGTCCAGCAGCATGCCGCCGCCGTGTTCGGGAAGCCCCCGCCAGTCGCCGGGGATACCGCGGGAACCGTGAACACGGGACTCGATGCGGAACACGTCTCCCAGGATCTTTTCATCGTAGATCTTTTTCGCCGTCAGATAATCCTCGTCCCAGCGCCGGTTTTGATGTACCGTGAAGACCTTCCCCGCCTTTTTCGACGCGTCGATCATCTCCCTCAATTCCCCCGAATTAAGGGCCACGGGTTTTTCACAGACCACGTGTTTTCCGGCCGCCAGGGCCTTGAGTACCATGGGTTTGTGAAGGTCGTTCGGTACCGATGTCAGCACAATATCGACGGCAGGGTCCCCAAGAAGCGCCTCGAGTGAAGCGTAGGCCTTTATACCGTGTTCCGTGGCAAATTTCTGCCGGGACTGGTCAATATCGTATGAACCAAGCACCGAAAGGTTTTCAAAGCTCTTTCCTTCAAACTTTTTCCCGCCGAACCAACCACCTTCGTTGATGAGTTCACGATGCCAGTTGCCCATACCGCCCAAACCGACGATGGCCAAGTTGTAATTTCTCATACCTACCTCTGTATTGAGGCTTCCCCAAAACTGAAATTTTGGGAAAGCAACCTTGAAATTCGCGGTTTTACATGGCTGAAAGTCTGAAAAACCGCAAGCGGCGTTGCCGCACGGCGTTAGCCGCAAGTCCGGCCCAAAACCGCGCGCATGAGCGCGTTAGCCTTGGGACAGACTTTGTTACCATAGCAAATTGTAAGTGAAGATAAAAGGGGCCCCAGGGCCGGTGCAGGATAAACGCATAGGAATTTTATGGGCGCATCCCCAGCCTACAGAACACCCCAAAACGTACCCTGTTCCTCCGGATTGGGCCAGGCCCCCGGAAAACGCTTGTAGAGTCCGCCTGCGCTATCGAAAGGCTTGACGCATCCGCGTCAAGGCCTCCGATACGCTGCGGCGGGGAATTCCAAGGCGCTTTGCGCCATGTTTTTCCGGTCTTTTCCCCGGTCATGGCGGTAAGTTCTGTGGCCTGCGGCCTTGGTGGGCCAACTTTAGTGACAATGACTAAGAATAAAGGTCGCTGTTTCAGGCGTATATGTCATAGTTTCCGGCATAAAAACCCAAAATCCGTGGGTCAAGTTTAGCTCCCAGGCGGGGCATAGGCGGGTGGGATATAAGGGCCGGTTGAATAACACACGGTGAAACGGCTGGGGAACGGCAGGCCGGCGGCCTTTGCCACTACCTCCCCTTCGCGGTGTAGCCGGACGCCATCCAACTTGGGGCCTTATGGTTGACACTCGCCTAACCATAACCCTCTCCCCCTCCCAGGCGGGGCATAGGCGGGTGGGATATAAGGGCCGGTTGAACAACACACGGTGAAGCGGCTGGGGAACGGCAGGCCGGTGGTGGCCACTTGACTGAAGCCTTGCGACTGATGGCGCAAGGCGAGCGTGGCCAGCGTCGGCCTGCCGCTCCCCAGATGAGATTGACGGTGGAGGAGTTCACCAGACCTTTGGTAAACGCCGATGCCCGGCGGTTACTCCTTCCTCCCCACGAGAATCAGTTTTTCCGCCCGGTCGTCGTAGGGGGATTCGTCCCAGCCGCCGTAGATTTCCACACGGGCAAAACCCGTGTCCAGCAGCAGGGCGCGCAGTTCGCTGGCGGCGTAGAGGCGCTGGGTAAAAGTTTTTTCGATCCGCTCCTCCCCGCCGATAAGGGTCCAGCGGTTTTGAAGGATCGCCCAGGAATCCAGGGGGCTGTACTCGGTGAGTACGATATAACCCGCCCGCCGGAACCATTCGGAACGGGTAAAATCGCGGACGGCGACCTCTTTTCCCAGGGTTTCGATGATAAGGGCGCCCCCGCTCTTAAGGGATTCGTACGCGTTCGCGAGAACCTGCCGGTCGTCCAGAGGGTCGGCGAAGTAGCCGAAGGAGATATAGAGGCTTACCGCGATGTCGAAGGAACGGGGACGGACAAAGTCCCGTATGTCGGCGCGGACAAACTCAATGTCAAGGTGTTCGGCGGCGGCGTCCCCACGGGCGGTTTCCAGGTAGGCGGTGGTAATGTCCACGCCGGTACAGGCAAAGCCGCGGGCGGCAAATTCCAGCGTAAGCCTGCCGAAACCGCAGCAGAGGTCCAGGAGTCCGGGGGGGCCGGAAGGTCCCTGGCCGTAGAGGTTCAGCCGGGCCAGGCGGGTTACGCCGTCGGCTACCAGGGGAAGTTCCGCCCAGCGGGTCTCGTCAAACATGATGGGGGCAAAGACCTTCCAAAATTTTTCATCCTCAAACCATTCTTTTCCGCGTTTCATACCCGTTTAGTATGGTCATTGGACCGGGTTTTTAATATACTAGTGGCATGTTAAGTTGTAGTATATCAACGTATTTTTGGAGGAAACGCGGGCGATTGTTCCCGGCGTTTTTGAGCGGTGTTCTGCTGTGTGCCTGTGCCACAGGGGAAAAGGCGCGGGAAGTCCCGGTTCCGGCGCCCGGTGGGTTTCATGTCGGCGGGGAGAACAGGGAGACGGTGGAGACGGGCTCCCTGTGGTACAACCGGGATGTGGAAATACCCCTTTGGGAGGATGCTCCCCAGGGACTGGAATCGGGAAGCATACCGGCCCTCAGTGTCAGTCTGAAACTGCTGGACACGGAGGTCCTGGCCCGGGGGGAAACGGTGAAGGCGCTGGAGCGTCTTTTGAGGGATACGTTTTACCGGGGTCTTTTGGTCCGGGATTATACGGAGGACCAGATCCGGGTTCAAACGATGGAGTACCGGGATATGGGGGAAGAAGCCCGGTACAATATGTGGCTTGTCAACTCCGCGACGCTGAACTGGGACTACCGGGAAACTTTCCAGATGCCGGTAAACGGAACCCGGCTCCTGGTCGTCTCCCGCGAGAGGTTCTTTTACAGCGGCGGCGCCCACCCCAATTACGACAAAATCTACTTTGTGTTTGACCGTGAGGTGGGTGTGCGGATCGGCCTTGCCGATGTTATCAGGCAAGAAAGCCTGCCCGCCCTTAAGGAACTGATAAACCGGGAACTCCGCCTCTACAAAAAAATCGGTTCCGGCGATTCCCTTAAAAATGCGCTGTTTTTCGTAAACGAGGCCGAACCCACGGAGAATTACTTTTTCTCTTCCCAGGGGCTCGTTTTCCACTGGGACCCCTATGAGATAGCTTCTTACGCGGAGGGTTATGTGGAGGTTTGTCTTCCCTACGATGAAATTTGGGAGTTTCTGGCTCCCGAAGGACGGCGCATGGCCCAGGAATTCGCGGATTTGCCCTGAACGGAGAGGCGTTCCTAGGAGTTTGTCGCGCTTCGCGCGTGAAACCCAAAAAATCGCCGAATAGGTACCACCTATGAGGCGATTTTACCTTACAAACTGCGTAAACAGCCCAATTATCGTGGTTTTTGCGACACAACGTGGAGCAAAAACCTACAAGTGCAACAGGCTG
>JAIRND010000057.1 GCA_031258225.1 Treponema sp.
CCCCCCCCCCCCCCCCCCCCCCCCCCCCCCCCCCCCCCCCCCCCCCCCCAAACGGCTACGGTAGATTTGGGCAACTTGTTCATACTTACGGTTCCTCCTGGTAAAAGGGTTTCCTCGCCGCCTGTTGTATGGGGAAGTATAGCATAGTTTTCGGGGTAGGAAAAGTCCCCGCATTGCCTCATAAAAGTAAAACGCCGATGCCCTGCCCCAGGCCCTGTTCATGGATTCCAATGATGGGGCATACTTGTATGATGATGATACGTTGTGAAAAAACAACCTGGGACGGCCTTGAGGCCCTGGAACTGCGGGCGTTTGACTACGGAGCGTGGATAATCCCGTCCCTGGGCGCCAATGTAATACGTTTGTGGTATGAGGGATCTGGGGAAAATTTTGAAATTTTACGGACCCCGCCCGCTGCCGCTGTTTTTCTATCGGATCCGTTCGCGTATGGCGTACCGGTGTTGTTTCCCGCGAACCGGGTAAGCGGCGGGTTTTATGAATGGGACGGCGTCAGGTATCGGTTTCCCCAAAACCGGCCCAATGGCATGCACATTCACGGGGTACTGCACAACCGTCCGTGGCCCCCTGTTTCATATCATGATAGCCGCGAAGGCGCCTTTGCCCGGCTTGAACTGGATACCCGGAAAGACGGGGATCTGCGGAATGTTTTTCCGGCGGATATTCTATTCCGTCTGGATATCAGCCTTACCCGGCATGGTCTTGGGCACCGTTTCAGCGTGGAGAATGGGGGGGACCATTCATTCCCGGCGGGGCTCGCCTACCACACCGCTTTTCGGCTTCCCTTCAGGGACGGTACGCCCCCGGAGAATATCCGTATGCTCCTTCCTCTGGCGGCCCGCTGCGTTGATGATCCGGTAAGCCGTCTGCCCACGGGGGCGGTGGTTCCCCTGGACGATTTTGAACAACGGATCGCTTCCGCCGGTGGAGCGCCGCCTTTGGAACAGGATCTGGATTTTCTTTATACATCCCGGGCCAGGGTTCCCCGGGAGGCAATTCTACGGGACACCCTGCGCGGATGGGAAGTTGTTTATACGGCGGATAACGACAACCGGTACTGGATCATCTGGAACGGTAACGGCACAAAAGATTTTATCGCCATTGAACCCCAAACATGGCTGAGTAACGCCATGAACCTGCCGGACCCCCGGGCCCTGGGCGCGGTGATGGTACCGCCCGGGCAGTCCTGGACATGCGCTACTACCATCGCGGTACGGCCGGCCCCTACTTTAAGATAACCTCGGTCCTGCCCGCGCCGCCCAGTTCGGGGCGGGAGAAATAGTAATCCGCCACGGCCCGCTCGTTGCGCAGGTATTCGTGGACGCCCTTCATGAGTACGCCCTCCCCCTTGCCGTGGACAACGGCGAATTCACGGAGCCCCGTCAGGACGGCCCCGTCAATCTGCCGTCGAAGGGCCTCCAGGGCCTCCTCCAGGCGCATACCCCGCAGGGAAAGTTCCAGTTTGACGCCGGCGGGGGCGGCCAGATCAACCGACACGGCGCAGGCTTTGGGCGGGGCCGGGGAAAGTGGTACCAGTTCCTTCCCGTCCATGCTGAGTTTGAGGAACCCGATTTCCACGATCCAGTTGCCCTTTTTCTTGCGATCCGGCCACAGGACCCGCCCCCGGCGCCCCGCCGCCAGAACCTCCACGCCGTTCCGCAGCGCCGGACCCGGGGTGATGGCGGCGGGTTCCCCCCCTTCATGTATCCCTTCCCCGTCCCGCGCCAGGAGGGCCCTTTCGTCTTCCAGTTCCCGTTCCCCCTTCGCCGCGGCCGCTTCCAGGCCCGCCAGAAACTCCTTCACCTTGAGGGTCTTTTCCCTGGTTATTTCGGCTTCCCGCAGTTCCCGGACCAGGTTTTCCAGAGTTTTCCGGCTTTCGGACAGGAAATTTCCCAACTGTCCAAGGCCTTTCTCTTTGAGTTCCGCCTCTTTTTGCCGCAGTCTGAGTTCCCTCAGATCCGCCTTCCGGCGCTCCTCCCTAAGCCGCAGTTCTTCCGCCCGGACCAGGTCCCGGCCGGAATCCAGCGCCCGGTGTTTGTCCCGCAGCCCCCGGATAAGGGCGGATACGTCGGCCCGTTCCTCCGCCAGGTAGGACCGCGCCTTTTCCACGATGGCCGGGGGAAGTCCGTTCCGGGCGGCAATGTCCAGCGCCCGGCTTTCTCCGGGGACCCCCATGCGGATGCGGAACGTGGGGGACAGGGTTTGACCGTCGAATTCCATGGCGGCGTTCTCCACGGTTTCCCTGGTGTAGCCGTAGTTCTTTAGAATTCCGTGGTGGGTGGTAACGACAAGCCAGGCGTTTTTTTCGATCAGGTGGTCCAGAATCGCCATGGCGATGGCGCTCCCCTCCTCGGGGTCCGTACCGGAACCCAGCTCGTCCAGAAGCGCGAGGGAACGGGGACCCGCGGCGGCGGCGATGGCGGCGATATTCACCATGTGGCCGGAAAAGGTGGACAGGGATTGGCTCAGGGACTGCTCATCCCCGATATCCGCGTAGACCCCGTCAAAGACCGGGAGGGAACTCCCCTCCGCGGCGGGCAGGGCCAGGCCGCTCTGGTTCATCAGGGCAAAGAGCCCCAGGGTTTTAAGGGCCACGGTTTTACCCCCCGTGTTGGGACCGGTAACGATGACCGTCCGTATCCCCGTCTCCATCACCAGGTCGATGGGCACGGCGGCGTCAAGGAGCGGGTGCCGGGCCTCTTTCAGCACGACAGACAAGGCGCCCGCGGCCGCGAAACTTCCCCCGGTTTCAAGGGAGTAACGGGCCTTGGCCCGCAGAACGTCCAGTTCCACAATACCCCGGCACAGCGCGGCAAGGTCCTCCCGCCGTTCGGCGATACGGGCGGTCAAAACCCGCAGCGCCCGCCAGATCTCCGCGTCCAGGGCGCGCTGCTCGATAAGGATGTCGTTGTTCCGCTCGACCACCTCCCCCGGTTCCACGAAGATCGTCTGCCCCGTGGCCGACACCTCGTGGACGATGCCCCGGATCCGTCCCCGGAAATTCGCCTTTACCGCCAGGACCAGCCTGCCGTCCCGCTGGGAAGGCAGGGGGGACTGGAGCATCCGCCTGGTATCCTCGTTTCCCGTATAGCGGCCCACCGCCGCCTCCAGTTCGTCCCGCAGTCTGGCGATCCGCCGTTTGATGGCCCGGAATTCGTCCAGGTCCCGGAGTTTTCCGTCCCGGTCGATGAGGCGGAATACCTCCAGGGCCGTGGCCGAACAATCGGGAAGGCCGGACAGGGAGTCCCCAAAAACGCCGGGGCCGCCGCTTACCTTGAGGAGCCAGGCCGCCAACCGCCCGGCCCGCTCCACAAAGATACCCAGGGCATAGGCTTCCTCAATTTCAAGACAGGCCCCCTCCACGGCCAGCTTGGGGAGAATCGGCGCTATCGCGGGCAGCCGCTCGCGGGGCTCCCCCTCCTCCCGGTTCATAAGGTCAACGATGGCGGAAACCCGCGCTTTCAGGGTCTCCACCTCTTCCCCGTTGACCAGGGGCAGTTCGTCCTGGATTATCCGGGCGGATTCATCGCTTAGGGCGCGGCGGCCCAGACGGTTTTTTATTTCACCGTACTCCAAAAGCCGGTAGGTTCTCTCGTTCATAGGGTTTCCATCTCAAAGCCCATGTCATCCGCCCAGGCGCGAAGGGAATCCTCCCCGCCGCCGGGGGAAAGCGGTCCCGCCCGCCGTACATAAAACCGGTGAAAAACGGCGGCCCCCGCGCCCGCGCGCAGGTCCTCCCCGTCAAGCAGGGATTCCACGCGGCGGGTAATGCCGTCCACCGAATCGTAGATGGTAATATCCGGGGCGGCGGCCTCCCGGAATTCCTCCAGCAGAAAGAGAAAATGGGTACAGCCAAGTACCACGGCGTCCACGCCGGAATTCCTGAAGCGTTCCACGTAGGGAAGCACGGCCCGCCGCCGCCGCTCCGCATCCGCCCCGGCGTAACGATACTCCACAAAGTCTACCAGCTCCGGGGCGGCGACCGGAACAATCGAAGTCCCGCCGCCGTAGCGGACGGCCAGTTCCGCGATGTAAGGATCATCAATGGTTCTGCGGGTCCCCAGCACCCCGACGCGGCGGGTCGTTGAGCCCAGCGCCGCGGGCTTAACGGCGGGGACGGTCCCCACAATGGGCAGGCAGGGAAACTGTTCCCGCAGAAACGACAGGGCCGAAACGGTGGCGGTATTGCAGGCCAGGATCAGCATCTTGGGGTCCTCCCTGGCCGTAAGAAGCCCCGTCAGATCCCGCAGAATCCCCCGCAGTTCCTCCCGGTCCCGTTCGCCGTAGGGGAACCAGGCGCGATCCGCCACGTACACGACCGGCTCCCCCGGATTACGGGACACAAAATGACGGCAGTACGTAAGGCCCCCAATGCCGGAATCCAGAAACGCTATGGGACGATTATCCATTGTTGCCAAAAAGTTTGTCGAAGGCCGCCCTGGCATCCTGCCCGTCTTTTTCCTTGCGCTGCCCGGCGCCGGGGGAACGGCGCCTTGGGTCCAGGGAAAACCAGTCGCAAAAATTCGCCCGTTCCCGGTCATGGGGGGGATCGGCGGCGGCCTGGGGTTCCCGGCATTCCCCCGCCGCTTCCGGACCGTAGAAGCGGCAGTTCCGGCAGGAACGAATATCCTTCCCGCATGTCTCACATTGAAGGGAACGGCCTATGGGATCGGCGGCTTTCACCGGCGCGCCGCAATACCAGCACATACCTAAGGATTCTAACCGGTATTCAGCACCACGGCTAGCAGTTTGTGGGCCGGCGGCATTTACTAATCGCCGCGATTGAACTATAACGGAACCATGTTTGTTACTATCCCCTGCGCCGCGGGCTGCGGCCGTCCGGCCCTCAGCGGTTCCAACACCTGTGCGCTTCACGCGGTGGATTCACGGGGGGAAGCGGAACGAATCGGAAATCACATCACGGAGCGGGAGATCGTCAAGGACCTTTCGGCCTGCGGCCTTCACTTTGAGAACATGGATTTTTCGAACCGCAGGTTCTTCGGCTGCAATTTTTCCGGCGCATCGTTCTCGGCGTGCCTGTTCACCAAATCCCGGATGCGCATCGTTTTTTTTGATTTCTGCACCTTCAAAAACTGCGATTTTTCCGGTTCCGACTTTGAATTTCTGTCGTTCGCGGGCTCCAGCATCAGTAACTGTACGTTTGAGGGATCCAACCTGATCCACATCAACTACGGCGGCTCACTGATCACGGAAACAACCTTTGACAATTCCGACCTCTACAACAGCCGCTTTATCAACGCGGATATCAGCCGTTCAAATTTTGAAAACTGTAACCTTAAACGTAACTACTTTATCAGGACCCGGCAGGAAAACATCTCCTTTCGTTCGTCCAACACCAACGATGTTATTTTCGAGATTGGGGACTAGCGGGATGAAACTATTTTTTCATTACTGCAATTACGGTTTCAGCAACTGCTACATCCTGGGAACCGAAGCGCCTGAGGAACCGGCGGCGATTGTCGTCGATCCCGCCGTGATGGACAGGCAGATACTCGGCTTTATCGAGAACAACGATTACAAAGTACGGGGTGTCCTGATAACCCACGATCATATTAAACACGTGCGGGGGCTGCGGACCCTTAAACGTATCTACGACGCGGAGATATTCGCGATTAACCCCTACATCCGGGAACACAAGACCACGATGGTGCGGGACGGCCAAACGTTTAGCGCGGGCCCCTTCAGAGTCGAGGCGCTTTCCGCCCCCGGCCACTCGTCGGACTCGGCGGTGTTCCGCGTGGACCGGCTGCTCTTTACCGGGGATTCCCTTAGCGCGGGCCTTTTGGGACGAACCGCCAGCGCCTACGGGGCGGCGGTACAGATGGTGGCCCTGCGCAGCAAGATACTTTCCCTGCCCGGGGACTTTACCGTACTTCCCGCCCACGGCCCCCCCTCCACGCTGGAAGCCGAACGCCGCTACAACGCGGGTATCCAGGCCTACGACGAAAGCCGTAACCACCGCCCCAAGTTCAAACTGGACCTGCGCTAACCGCTACTCCCTGACACTGATCCGGTGAACCCGGCCCGCCCCCAGGCCCCAGCGGCCGGAGACGTAGGCGTCAAAGGCCACGGCCTCCGCCAGAAACGCCTCCGCCAGGACCGGCCAGTTGCCGCCGGCCTCGTCCTTTTCCGGCAGCACGGTCCTGCGCCAGGGGGAAGCGTCGATCCGGGAGGCCAGGGTCTCCCCAAAGTAAACGGCGGCGCGGGAAACGGGCTGTTGCAGCACGTGGGCCATGAATTCGTTGATCATCAAATATTCATCCGCCGTATCGTAGTGCTGGTAGTCAAAGTAGGAGAGGATAAAACGCCGGGCCGGGGAGGAAAGCCCCTCCCAGCGGCGGCGGCTGAATTCCCGGAATTCCCCGTCGATAAAAAATACGCCGTGAAAACCCTCGTGGGCCATGAAAAGACCGCGGAGGTAGGACTCCGATTCCCTTGAAATCGAGATGATGCCCCCCTCCCCCGGCGCGACACGGCCCTCGTCTTCCAGAATGATCCCGGAATCAAACAGCAGGGCCTCCAGTTCCCGCTCCTCGGGGAGCAGGGGAAAATCCGCCAACTGGACGGCCTGGAAAAAGCGGGCCAGGTCCTGGGCGCGATAATCGTGGGCGTTCCAGCCGTGCTGATCGGCAATCTCCCAATCTTCCGCCAGACGGCCCCGGTAACCCGCCTTTTCCACAAAAAAGGCAAGCCGCTTAAAAAGCCGGTCCTGAACGGCGTAATCGGCGGTATCGAAGATGAGGAGGGAGGGGAAGGCGTCCCAGCGAAAGACCTCGTAGTCCTCCCGGCGCCAGGAGGAGACGGGGTAGCTGAGGATCATCGCCGGGTCAAGGGGAATGGGAGAGGGGAAGGGCCGGGACAGGGCGGGAACCAGGCGGACGGACCGTATATCGTCCCCCTCCACCAGTACGCGGGGGGCCGGACCGGGGAAGACTCCGGAGGGGACACGGAACTCCCCCCCACCCCGCCGTTCAAAACGGATATTCCCGATAGTCCAACTGACGGTCCCCCCGGAGCGGATCAGAAGGTCCGCGCCGCCGGGAAAGGCGAAGGATTCGGGAACCTCAATGCCGACGCTCCCCGGCGTTTCCATGACAACAAAGGGGCTCAGCCTCAAACCCCGCTCATCCCGGTCAAGGCCGTACCAGCGCCCAGCCAGACCCAGGTAGCTCAGTTCCAGCGCGGAGTCCCCCGGCACGGCGATGCGGATGATCCCAAGCGTATCGCCCTCCAGGGGTACGGTGTAACGGAACGCCGCGGTACCCGGCCCCCCCAGCGTCAAATCCGGCAGATCAGGCAGCATAAACGAAACCGCCGCCCTGTCCGTTTCCCCGCCGGCCTTCCCGCCAGGCTTTCCGGCGCTCCGGGCCGCGTCCCCGTAGGACAGCGTCCCCCCGGACACGTACTCCAGCTCCAGCGACACCAGGGGGGGAATGGCAAGCGGGGGTTCAAGGAAAAATTCAGCCGTCCCGGCGACATGCCCCGCCGCGGCCGGCCTGTCCCCGGCGTAGAGGAGGCTCCCGGCCAGTTCAGTCTGAAATTCCACCGGCACGCGGGGTTTGGAAACAGGGCCGCAGGAAGCCGTGATCACAACCAGGACCATCGTCGTGGTAAAAATCCCCGGCAGCCTGTCGCGCTTGTGGAACCGGCTCACAGATTCACAACGCCCCGCGCGATTACCTGGGCCAGGGAATAACGGCGTTCCATCGTCATCCCGGGGCTCTGACTTAGAAAATTTTCCAACTGCGCGGGAAACGAATCCGGCAGGGACGGCAGTTCCAGCACCCGCTTGTAGTAGGAACGGTGGGACGGCTCAAAGCGGCGGTTGACGCAGAACAGCGTAAGGCAGGCCTCCTTGATAAAACCCGCGGAGGCAAGGAGGTAGTGAAACTCATCGTTCTGCAGGTACGCGGCCCCAAGGTCGTTAAGAAAATGCTCCATCTTGGACCGGTTGGCGCTTTGCAGCCCCTCCCAAAAGGCATCCCCCAGGTCCCCCAGCCGCCACCGGATACCGTTAAGCCAGGCGGTCCGGGAAAAGAGGACCTCCCCGTTGACAAGACGGTAAAACCCGTAGGTCCCCGAATCCTTGATAAGCCAGAGGTATTCCACGCGGACGGTGGCAATATCCACCAGTTCCTCCACCCTGGCGGTGGACTTGTATTCCAGCCTGAGCGGAATGTCCCCGATGAGGAACCGGTCCTTGAGGCCCTGCGGGGAGGTTTCAAAGGTCAGTAGATCGTTGCCGTAAAGGCGGCGGCGCTCTTCGGGCGCCGGAATGGGGGCAGAATAAAACACGTCCAGAATAAGGGCAAAATAGGGGTCCAGCGTATCCTGCATGGCCGCCTCGTCAATGGTGATACACTCAACGCCGGGCCACATGGTCAGGGTCTCCACAAAGCGATCCGCCAACAGTTTTGTTTTGTATTTCATACGGTTCCTTGATAAATGTTATCGTATATCGCGCCCGGCAATCTACTACCCCCTTGACAAACCATTCAAGATGTTGTATACTAGGGATACTAAAAGGCCCGTACTTTCGGGCGTGTCCCCCCGTATGGAGGGAAAAGAGGCCCTTCGAAAACTTCGCTTTCGGAGGGTCTGATATTTTGGGGGGTGAATATGGAATTTTGCGCGGTTTTTTCTCGCCATTCCGGAACAATTTACTTCCCAACCCGCCTAAAATCCAATCTTCCAGTTTAAATTCTCAACCGGCCAATTTTCAGGGATTGGTATAAATCCGTCCCCGCAAATTTTTACCAAGGCGGAAACATCTAAAACTTCAGGTTTTGGTGTTTCAAAGGAGAAGAAAGCGATGGTGAAAAATAAAACCGGGCCCGACAAGAGCAGTGTGGAAACGATGGAGCTTGATATAACAGGGATCTACTTTAAAGACATTGGCCGCGAAAGCCTCCTCCCCGCGGAACAGGTGACGGAGCTTTTCAAAGAGATGGAAGCGGGGGACAAGGCCGCCAAAGACCGGCTGATCAAAGCCGGCCTCTGGCTCGTGGTGTCTATCGCAAAAAAGTACGCCCGCGGGGGACAGCATTTTCCGGACCTTGTCCAGGAAGGATGTTTCGGCCTTATGAGGGCGGTAGAGAAATTCGATTACCGGAAAGGTTTCATGTTTTCGACTTATGCCTCCTGGTGGATACGCCAGGCCGTTACCCTCGCCATACCCGGTGAGACGAGGAGCATTCGTCTGCCGTCACATATTATCGAGCGGAACGCAACGATAGCCCGGAAGACTTCTGAACTTGTCCAGAACCTTGGGAGGGAGCCCAGTGACGCGGAAATCGCCGGGCGCCTGGGCTGGACCGTAGAGCGGCTCAGATTCGCCGGCAACGCGGCCCGGGAACCTGTCAGCCTGGATACACCCCTTGACGGGGAAGACGTTTCCCTTGGGGATATGGTGACGGACAGAAACGCGGAAGACCCCATGGAAGCGGCGGCCCTGGCAATGCTGCGGGAAGGTATTAACCGGGCCCTTTCGCCTCTGACTTCAAAAGACCGTGAGGTACTACGGATGCGGTTCGGGTTGGACGACGGCTGCCCCCGGACCCTGAAAGACGTGGGCAGGCATTTCGGCGTTTCCCGCGAACGGGTCAGACAGATCGAGGTAAGGGCGATGGACCGGCTGCGGAACCCCCGGGTGAAGGCCGGATTAAGGGACTATTTGTATAGCTAAAATTACAGGAGGGAAACCGATGGCCATAGTCAAGAGAGTCAAGGCGAAAACGACCGCGGCAACGGAGGACAACAAAGCGGGGCAGAATGATCTGCTTACCGCCCTGGGCAATATCAGGAAACTCGCGGAGAAAGAGGGGCTTACCGGGAATTTTTTTGCCGAGGCAAGGTGGCAGCTTGAAGCCGTGGCCGGACTTTTAAATATCACGCCCGCCCAGACGGCGCTTTTCGCGCTGCTCCTGGAATATTCCGATACCAAGAGGGCCAGTCTTACCGGATTGGCAGAGACCCTCAAATGCGGCAGAATTGAATCCCTGCGGTACATGGATGATCTTGCTGAACTGGAACGCAGGCATCTTATCACCTCGTTCAGCGCCGATGATATGGATTTTTTTGAGCCGTCTTCATTTATAAAAAGACGCCGGGGAATTTCCAATCCTTCATACATCGTCCCCATGGACGTTTTCGAGGCCATCAAAGCAGGCAGACCATACCGGTATACCGTGTACCGCAATCTGAGCCCCGAGGAGTTCTTTACCGCCGCGGACTCGCTTCTTCAACAGCGTCGGCGTAAAGACCTCAGCGCCGGCCGGTTCAGGGACGAAATCCTGATTCTTTTCAACAGTAACAGGGACAGCGCGTTTGTAAAAGGCATAAAAAAAACCGGCCTCGATTTTACGAGTAATATACTGCTGCTTGCCTTCTGTACGGCCCTGGTAGAGGACGACAGCTATTCTCTCGGAATAAAAACTATCCGCGGATTTTTTCCCAGGCACGGCAGCGTCGATGTAAGACAATTTAGATCGGGCGATCATCCCCTGTTCGAACAGATGCTTATCGAGCATGTCTGCGACGAAGGCATGGCCGACACCGAAGAATTCTGTCTTACCGGCAAGGCAAGAGATCTGCTGCTTTCGGACATTAACCTTAAGGAAAGAAGGCAAAACCGGGGCGGCGACATTATCAACGCCGGCAGCATTGCCGAAAAGACCCTTGTCTATTCGGGCGGGATCAAGGACCGGGTGGCGGAGCTGGCATCCCTCCTTAAAGAAGAAAATTTTTCCCTGGTTAAGGCGCGGCTCCGGGAGCAAAACATGCGTACCGGTTTCGCCTGCCTCTTTTCGGGTCCTCCGGGAACGGGCAAGACCGAAACGGCGTACCAGATCGCCCGCGAAACCGGGAGGGACATCATGCTGGTGGACATTGCCGCCACCAAAAGCATGTGGTTCGGCGAAAGTGAGAAAAAAATCAAGGGGCTTTTTGACCGCTACCAGAGTCTGGTTAAATACAGCTCCGTCGCCCCTATCCTGCTCTTTAACGAAGCCGACGCTGTTTTGGGCAGGCGGATGAATCTGGGCGATAGCAGCCGGGGCCCCGGTCAGACAGAAAACGCCATACAGAACATTATACTCCAGGAAATGGAAAATTTGCCGGGGGGCATCCTTATCGCCACCACCAATATG
>JAIRND010000111.1 GCA_031258225.1 Treponema sp.
CGCACATGGGCCCACGAGAGCGCGCCCAGAATCCACAGTACGGTAAGCCATCCGGCCTGTACCAGCAAAATCAGCAGGGCTTCCTTTGGGGCATATCTGCCGATGTAGATACTCATTGGCGCGTCAAAGATGTACCTAAAGGGAAGAAACTCCACAATACGCCTTGCCCAATCCGGAAATATCCACAGCGGCACCATCTGGCCCGATAAGAACAAAATAACGCCGGTGTAACAAAAATAAATATTCTCTATGGAAAGGGTGTAAAAACACAACATGCCGAATAAAAAATTTACGCAGAACAGTATGCCATATGCCAGAATAAGGGCGGCTATAAAAAATATCAGATCAAAAAGTTGGGGCCTGAAAAAAAGCCGTGTGGCAACCGAAAAAATAAGCAGTGAGGGAAGGGTAAACTGCAGGAATTTGGCGATTTTTTGGGCAAAATCGCGGTACAACAGGTGCAGTTGCAGATTCAAGGGCTTTACCAGATCGCCGTCTATTGTTCCCTGACGTATCCGCTCCCGTATATACGTCTGGCAGCCGTCACGGGTAACAAAAACCGCCGTAACCGCGCCGTATACGCCGTATACCAATATTTGAATACGTGTTGTTCCCCCAAGGCCAATACCATAGTCGTTGACTTACCCGCGCCGTTTGGCCCGATAAAACCCACAATCTCTCCCCCGGAAACATCGAAACTTAACCCGTCAACCGCCCTGATAGTGTTGTAGTCCCGTGAAAACAGCCCCTTAAAACCACCGTAATTTTTCCGTACCCGGTATTCCTTGACCAGATCCTTCACGGTAATCACGCAAGCGCCTCCTTGCCGCTATGTCCTGCCGGAGCAGCGTCAAAAAAGCATCGTTCAAAACCGTTTCATCCGGGATAGTCATTCCCGCGCCGCGGCTGGCAATCCGCTGGTTCCGTTCCCCCGTGGGCGGGTATCCTCCGGCAGCCCTGAAACTGACATTGCCAAAGCAGTTCCAGCATCCGCTCAAGGCTGCCCCGGGGCACCAGGGTATCGTTGTTCAATGCTCTCGACACAGGCAGCCGTATAGAGGCCCTCGTTATACGAAACCAGGATGACGCTTAGCATAAACACCTCGTAATCAACTAAAAATTAATCAATGTCACCAGTTAAGATTCGGTTGGGTGGAGTTTGACGATTACCTGATTATCTACATCTTAATGGCCCCGGCGGTTAGCCCCTCGATAAAGTAGCGCATCAGGGCAAGGTACAGCACCATAAGGGGCAGGGCCGCCACCATGTACCCCGCGAAACGGGGACCGTAGAGGACCACCCTTCCCAGGGAGGACTGGAAACGGAGAAGGCCCAGGGCAATGGTAAAGTAGTTTTTGTCCACGGTAACAACCGCGGGCCAGAGGTAATCGTTCCATATCCCCAGGAGTACCATGATGGTAATGGTGGCCAGCACGGGTTTAATAAGGGGCAGGGCGATTTTGACATACGCGAAGTACTCGTTACAGCCGTCTATGCGGGCGGCGTCGAAGAGTTCTTCCGGCTGGGAATCAAAAAAACTGCGGATGATAAAAATCGAAAAAGCCTGCTGCCCCGCCACATAACCCAGCATGATGCCGATATACGGCCTAATCCCGGTAGGTACCAAAAGGCCCATCTGTTTGAGGATAAGGTACTGGGGTATCAGTTGGAGCAGGCCGGGTATCATGAGCAGGGCAAGAAGGCCCATGAAGATACCTTCTTTGAAGGGAAAGCGCAGGCGGGCAAAGGCATAGGCGGACATGGAGGTGGTAAGAAGAATAACCAGAAGGCTGCCAATGCTGATAATAAGGCTGTTTCCCAGGTAGGGCAGGATCTGTTTTACGGCGTCCTGGTAATTTTCCCAGTGCCAGGGTTTCGGGAGAGACCAAAATTTTGTGAAAAACTGCTCATTATCTTTGAAGGACGTGATGATGGTAAAGTACAGGGGGTAGAGGGTCAAAAAGAGAAAAAAAATCAAAAGGACATGCAGTACAATCGCGCCAACGTGCCGGTGTTTCATCATAACGGATCCCCCTATTCCCTTACCGCTTTAAGGCGGCTTATCAGGGTTAAGATAAAAATAACCACAAACATAACGGTGGCGATGGTAAAGCCCATGCCGAAATCACCCATGCGGAAGGTCTTGAAGTACATATAGAGTCCGGGGGTGTAGGAATCGTAACCGGGACCTCCGTTGGTCATTAAGAGGGGCACGGTTAAATTCTGCAGGGTACCGATGATGCTCAATATCAAAAGAAGCCGGATCTGCCCGCCTACCAGGGGAATGTCAATGCGGAGAACCCGCTTAAACCCGGTACAGCCGTCAAGTTCCGCGTATTCTATCACATCCCCGGATATATCCTGGAGGCCGGAATAGTAGATCAGCAGGTTAAGCCCCGACATCCAGGGGAAACCCATGAACAAAAGGGAAGGGATAACCAGCCGGGAATCCCCAAGCCAGTTGGGGATCATATCCCGGGGAATGTGGAGTACATCTACCAACAGCGTGTTAAGCAGGCCAAAAGACGGTTCGTAAATAAAAGTCCAGATCAGAATGGTAACAACAGCGGGAACCACAATAGGGAGAACAAAAAGAACCCGGTATGCGTATTGGGCGCGCTTGCTGGGAAGATTGAACATCATTTCCGCCCCGATAAAGGGGGCGGTCATGACAATAACAATGGACCCGGCGCTCCAGTACAGGACATTCCGCACGGAAACCAGAAACACCGGGTCCTTGAAAAGGGTGATAAAATTGTTGAACCCGACAAATTTCGGGTCGCCAAAGCCGTCCCACTTGGTAAAGGACCCAATAATGGCCCGCAGCGCCGGATAGTAACAAAACCCCAGCACAAAAACCGCGGTGGGCAGGAGAAAAACCACTGCCGCAACAATATGATACCTGTTGTAGTCCAATTTGCTTTTCATGTTCCTACCCACCACCGAATTTTATTTCTTCAAATACTGGCTTACGTCCTGGCCAGACTGGGCGATAATATTATCCGCCGCTGTTGAAAACAACCGGTCGATATTGGCGCCGGCCTGCCGCAAGGTCTGATTTCCCATAAGGTAAGCCTGGAATTCCCGGTAGTATCCTTCATACGCTTCGGAACCAAGGTACGTGGGACCGCAGTCAATGGTAATGGGGGCGTTCGCGAGAACCGAAGCGACACCCTTGTTGGCTTCCGTGGGAGTTGTCCCCTTGATTACAGGAACAAAAGAACCAAGATCGTTGACCACAAATTCGTTGTTCTGCGGGGTTGTGATATACATCAGCCAGTCAACGGCCGCTTCAAGTTTGGCGTCTGTCATGGTGCTGTTGGCCCTGTTGCTGGAAATGAAATATTGCCAGGCCGCGGAATACCCGCCCACCGCCCCGGAGGATGCAAAATCGGAAGCTTCAGGCATACTTGCCTTGTCCGGGCAGGGGAAGGGGAAAGAAGCGTAATCGAAGGAGCAGTTGGCAGCTTCGAGGTTGTTGCCGGCCCAACTGCCATCCCAGTACATGGCGATCTCCTGGTTGACGAACTTGCTGAAAATAGTGTCCGAAGTGGTAGCCTGGGAAACCGTATCCCGGGGCATGTACTTCTCCACATGCTCCTTGATGGCCGGCCACCATGCCAGGAACCGGGGATCCGCGGAAGTGAAATACCCGTTCTTGACGCCGAGAGCGCCTTCAAGGGGTGAGAGGTTAAGAGCCGCCGGACCGCTGATCACCGCGAGGTTTCTCAGGTCCGGGTAGTACAGGTTGGTTGCCATGAGTCGTGAGAGCCATGTGGTATTATCGGTGCCGTTACTGCCGAAGTTATACTGCCAGGGGGTAATACCCTTGGCTTTGAGGAGCTCACAGGCCCTGGTAAAGGTGGTCCAGTTTGTTATTTCGAAGTTAATTCCCGCTTCCCTGAACAATCTGACGTTGTAGATGACCTGGGTAGCCACATAGTCGCCGTCGATAACATTGATATCGCCGTTGGGCGCGCGGACCGTCTGAATCAGGCTGTCGGGGAAGAGATCCAGCCATTTGGCGTTGCCGGGGACGTATTTATTGGGCCGTTCAAGATACGGAGTGAGGGGCACAAAAGAACCCGCGGGGTACTGTCCGGCGTTCACCTCACCGTACTGGGCCCAGAAAATATCCGGGGCCTGGCCGCCGGCCATCTTGGTCCTGAGCCAGTTGGCCTGTTCGCCGAGATCGAGAAAGAACTCGATTTCAACGCCGGGGTTAAGTTCCGTGTACTTTCTGGCCACTTCCTTGAAGGCGGTGGGCGGGTTGGGGTTTGTTTCCGTGGGATCCACCGGACTGTAAGCCTGGGCGTAGAACGTAATTGTTCCCTTGAAAGCCCCGGACGCGCCGCCTGAGCCGGCGGAAGTTTCTTTCTTCGAGCACCCGGCCAGAGCCAGGGCAAGACCAAGAATAAGCAGCACGTTTATCAACACGAAACGTTTCATGCTGTATTCCTCCTTAATGAAATATCTATACAGACATACGCCTGTATTGTACCAATGGGAAAAAAAGATCGATGCCGCGCGGGGAAAAGAATATGATGGAGATAGAGTTTTAAGGATTCAATTACAACGGGTAACGTACCCGCGGAAAACTCAGATACTACTAAACATATGAT
>JAIRND010000175.1 GCA_031258225.1 Treponema sp.
CTTTGTGGTGTAGTCAGACACCATTTAACCTGAGGTTTTAGGTTTGACAGCCGCCTAACCTTAACTCCCTATCGTGAACCACTGCGGGGGCGGGGGTTGCCCGGCGGGAATCGAGCGTGGCCGGTGCCGGCCAGCCCCACCCCAGCCGAATTAATGTTGGAGGAGTTCGAGAGACCGTTATACAAGCGGTTTCCCGCCGGGCTATCCCCGCCCCTGCCGGGAGGCGGTAGAGGGTTACGTTCAGGCGTATCAAACTGAACTATTCACAGGTTGAATGATGACTGCTAGCAGCCGTGCGTAACTACCTGTAAAACACCCCAAAAAACCCTGTAAAAATGAGTAGTTCTACTCACGACAAATATTTTTTTTCATGGAAAAATGAAACCTCAAACCGGGGCTTCATGGAGGCTGACGGTTTGATGCCTGCTTTCGGGCAGAAAAACCCGCTCTTGAGAACGGGTACCTTGAACAGGAGGCTTGGACAATCCATGCCTCAAGGAGTTTTATCATGAAAAGGAGACTTTTCAGCACTGCGGGGATGTTGGCGGTCTTGCTGGCGTTCATGGTTCTGGCCGGCTGCGCCACCATAAATCGCAAGGGAAGCGATGTTACCATTCAGGCTTCAAGGGCGGGCGTTGAGTTTGAGCTTGTTGACAGCAAGGGGAACGTCATCGCAAAGGCTCAAACGCCCTATGTCGTCTCATTGCGTCCAAAGGCTTTTAACGGCGCGTATACCCTGCGTTTCCTTGACGCGGACGGTAACCCCGCGGAACAGTCGGTAAAAGGCAAATTCACCCCCGGCCTCTGGATTCTCGGTGATATTTTTCCCATGGTATTTGCGGGTTTTGTCGTTGACGCCGCTACCGGCGCCATGTGGGTTATGCCGTCAACCGTAACTATGCGGGGCGTCGCTTACGAACCCGGCGCGGGGCAGCAATTCTTTATCGCCACCCTGGATGAGCTGCGGCCCGAATTGAGACAGTACCTTGTCCCCTATGGCGAGTGGGTTAACGAATAAAAATTTTACCGGCGGGAAAGCCTGCGGAGGAGAAAGAAATGGTCAGGAAAAATGTATCCAGGGGGTATGTTTTCATACTGCTTACGGTTCTGGTACTGACGGGGTGCGGGGGGAACGATCCCAAAGCACTGGCAAAAGAGACCTACGACATAGGCCTGCAAGCCCTAAACGTACTCTTTAACCCGGAAAAAGCCGCTGAACTGGAGAAAAAGGCGCTGGAGATCGAAGCGAAGGTGGAAAAGCTGTCCGCCAAAGATCGGGCCATCTACGACGAGGAACTGGCCAGGCTGGCGGAAGAAAATCTGGGGGACCTGTTTAACGCGGCCGGCGCGCTCGAATCGCTGGAATTTTAAGGAGGAACACCATGGCTTTTATTTCGGAGAAATGGCGGGACAGTTCCGCTTTTACCAAAATATCCGCCTTTGCTATGGCCCTGGACGCGCTTCTGCTTCTGATTTGCGCCATCGTATTTTTCGCCCTAAGCGGGGAGGCCGGGGACGGGGCCGCAGGCTATGGGATTTTATTCCTCATAGGGTTTCTCTACAACGCCCTGCTCTCCTTTGGGTTGTTTAAGGTCAACCGTATCGCGAGAATCGTAACAATTTATGGCGGACTTTGTATTATGTTTCCCTTCATCCTGTACGCCATCCTGTTTATCGTTTCCCTGATACGTTTCCCCCTTTTAACGACTGTGCTGGAAATGGTAGGCGGCCTTCTTAAATCCATTTTGCCCCTGGTCATATCGTTTGTACCGGGAGACGCAAAGGCCCTTCTTGTGTTTTTACTGATAATTTTTTTAGGACCTTTCGTTTTGAACGTACTTTCCATGCTGCTTCTGTTCTTTTGGGGCGGTGACTTCAAAGGCGACGGAAAGAGAAAGTCTAAACTTGTCGCGTACCTTTTGTGGCTGTTCCTTGGGTTTTTCAGCGCCCACAAGTTTTACCTTGAAAAAGATAAAACGGGCATTGTGTATTTTCTTACCCTGCAACTACTTTGGTTCGGCTGGTTTATCAACCTCTTTACCCTGGGAAAACAGGTTAGCGCGTACAATGCCAGGCTCGATGCGGACAACGGAGCGCCGGCGCCCAAATAGTGCCGGGAGTTTGCCGGCTACTCCAGCAGCACCGCCAGGCAGGATTCAAGCCACTCGTTCACCTCTACGGGGTAGTAGTCCCGGATAAGGAGGAATTCGTAAAAGGCTTCCCGGTAGGAGCTGAGGAAGTACAGGGCCTGGCCCAGGTAAAAACGGGCGCGGGTTTCCGCGATCCTGTTGTGGTGGATGGAAAGGTAGCGTTCCAGGTCTGAGCGGGCCGTTTCCCAATCCCCCCGTGAAAAGGGACCCTGGACAATTGCCCGCAGAGCCCGGTTCTCGGTGGAAACCCCGTAATCGCCGGTGTCCAGGTCCTGGCTAAAGACCCTGCTTGGCCGGGCGGCGCCGGGGCTTTCCGTGGTCCGGCGCAGGGTTCCCAGGGCCTTGGTGGTGCTAAGACTGAGGGGGATGGGATTCCGCAGCTCGGAGAAGTTGTCGATCCCCGGCACCGCGTAATTCAGGGAAATCAGGGGCAGGGGCATGGACCTAAGTTCCGCGGCGCGGGGCAGACCCACCCGGTCCGCCGTAATCTCTACCGGATGTACCGTGGCGTTAAAGCCGGGGTAGATGCCCACATTCCCCCGGGAAAGTTCGTCCTCAAAAATAACCGCGTAATAATAGGGAATCCCCGGTACGGGGTAGTCGGTGATAGGCGGGGTAAGCCCGGATTGGACAATCACCGCGCTAAGCAGGTCCGTCGTGTGGGTAATGGGCTGTACGCTGCGGTACAGGACGGTGTTCCCGCTCCGGTTGATCCGGTAACGGATCACAACGGCGTCCCCCTCGATCCGGATTTCCAGAGCGGAGATACCGCCGGGGCCTTCGTTTTCCACGGGCGGGGCCGCAAGGCCGGGGGTCTCCGCAAGTTCCACGCTCAGGGTGTTGACGCCGGACAGCACCCTCAGGTAGCGGTTTTCCGGACCGTCGCTGGCGGCGATAAAGTAGTACACCTGTCCGGAACTTCCCGGATCGTCGATGTAGGATTCCACCCCGTAGGGTACCTCTATGGGCCGCTGGCCGGCAACGACGGAATCGGGGGCCCCGCCGGGGAGCGGCTGCGAAAAAGGCCTGGACGAACGGTAGATGTAAACCGGACCCCTTGCCTCAGAAGAATCCTTCCAGGTAAGGCGGACCAGGTTGTTCCGCGTCAGCGCCTCAATGCCGGTAACTACCGTTCCGGGAATTTCGGCGTTCTGGGCTCCCAGTATGGCGGAACAAAAAACGGAGAGAAACAGAACAAGCGGCAGCCTACCCATCTTCATAGTATTCAGTATCGGCCTCCCAGGCACGATAAACGCATAGAAATTGAAGCGAATAGCCTGAGCCTACAATGGTTTACAGTTTACCTGTTTTTTCGTAAACTTTGTGGAGGAGATTCTATGCTGTTATCAGAACTGGGCGCGCCCATTGGAGAACTGCGGGACAAAATCGGTCAAATTTGGAGGCGTCTTTGACCAGGCTCCCGCGGGGCGGAAGCCCATTGTCGAGCGTATCGCCGAAATAGAGGCCGCGTCCTCGGAAAACGGGTTTTGGAACGATCAGGGGGCGGCGGAAAAGGCGATGGGGGAACTCAAGGCCCTTAAAAACCGCTACGAGCCCTGGAAGGCCCTGTACGCCGGGGTAGAAGACCTCAAGACCCTCTACGATCTGGCCCTGGAAGCGGGGGACGAGGGGGAGGCGGCGGGTATCGAGGCGGAGTGGCGGGACATTTCCGCCCGCTATGAAAAGCAGAATATTTATGAGCTGATGGGGGGGGAGGTTGACCGGAACGGCTGTTTCCTCACCATCCATTCAGGCGCCGGCGGGACGGAATCCTGCGACTGGTCGCAGATGCTGTACCGTATGTACCTGCGTTGGGCGGAACGGAGGGGTTTTGCCGTGGAAGAACTGGACCGGCTGGAGGCCGAGGCCGGAATCAAATCCGCCACCTGCCGCATCGACGGGGACTACGCCTACGGCTACCTCAAGGGGGAAAGCGGGGTACACCGCCTGGTACGGATCTCCCCCTTTGACGCCAATGCCCGCCGCCATACCAGCTTTGCCAGCGTCTACGTGTTCCCGGTGATCGATGACACGGTCGAGGTTGATATCCGGCCCGAGGACCTCCGCGTGGACACCTACCGTTCCGGGGGCGCCGGGGGCCAGCATGTCAATAAAACCGATTCCGCGGTCCGTTTTACCCACCTGCCCACGGGCATTGTGGTGGCCTGCCAGAACGAGCGGAGCCAGATCAAGAACCGGCAGATCGCCATGAGCATGCTCAAGGCGCGGCTCTACGAGTATTACCGGCAGGAAAAGGAAAAAGAACATGAACGATTCGCCCAGGAAAAAAAGGATATCTCCTGGGGAAACCAGATCCGCTCCTATGTGTTCCAGCCCTACACGATGGTGAAGGATTACCGGACCAAGGCGGAGATCGGGAATATTCAGGCGGTGATGGACGGGGACATCGATCTGTTCATCGAAGAGTACCTGCGCTTCGCGTGGAACAGCCATGCGGTTTAACAGGCTGCCGGGAGCGATGCTTGCGCGCCTGTGCTTTTCCGCGGCGGCCCTGGCCGCCCTGGGCGCCGGGGATGGCGCGAAAGAAGCGGAACAGCAGATCCGCAATCCCGTCTGGACCCTGGCGATTACCGCCTTCGATACCTCGACCCTTTCCCCCTCCGGCGCGGCGCTGGCCCGGAATGTCATGCGGGATCTGGCGGGGTACATCGGCAAGGTAAGCTACCGGCAGCGGGTATCGGAGGAGTACGCCCATTACGAGGGCCTTGCCAGGCGGACCGACGCCGCGGCCGCGGCCCTGGCCCTGGCCAACAAGCGAAACGAGCGGGACCAGCTCATCTACCGGGGGGAACGGAACTGGAAATACCGCAGGGATGTAAAGGCCATAGACGCGGAAATCAAAAAACTGGAGGAAAACTACCTCAAGGTGCTGAACGCCGAAATTCCCGTTGAACGGGAACCCGCATTTACCCTGAGCCCTCAGAACCTTGAGGGCCTGTTCCCCACAGCCCCGGCGGCGGGGGGAGAAGCCCAGTTTTGTAAAAATCAAAAACTGGACGCCATACTCGTCGGCGCCATAAGCGAGTACCACGACAGGCTCTACGTTACCCACAAACTCTACGTCGCCTACGTGGATTCGTATGTGTTCCAGGACAGTATTCTCTTCTCATCCGAAGACCTGACCGAAGCGGTAGAGGAATTTGCCGGGGGGATCACCCTGGCCATAGCGGGGACGGAACCGGCGGACTTACGGGTCAGCGCGCGGCCGGAAGACGCCCAGGTGTTTCTTGACCACGCCTACGCGGGACAGGGGTACTCCGCGGGCCGCCCCCCGGGAACCGTAATCCTGGAGGTCTTCGCGGATAACCATGAAAGCGTTACCACGGAGCTGGACCTGAAAGGCGGGGAAGTAACCGAGGTCCAGGTGAATCTGCGGCCCATTGAACTGACAACCCTGAACATTACGGTTCCCGGTAACGGGGGGGCGGCCGTTTACCGGGGTTCCCTGTACATGGGGGAGGCCCCCCTGAGCCTGGAGATTCCGGCCGGTACCCTGGAATATGTTTTTGTCGAAACCCCCGGCGGTGAGGAGGCAACGGCCATATTCCTAAGCCCCGCCGCGGGCGCCCTGCCCCCGGCCGTCAGGGCGGAGCGGAAGGGCGGCCTTTTCGCGGGCCTGTTCCCCTCCAGGGGTAGTCTGGACGGAAACAGCCTGAGCCTTGTTACGGGCCTTCCCTATGATCCCGGCCAGGGGCGCGTTGACAAGGCGCGGCGCGGTTCGTACTGGGCCTGGGGGGGAGTATGGGTTGCCGCCATTTCCACGTGGCTAATCAACGGCCATTACAACGCGGTGGTTAACGCCTATAACAACAGCCCCAACCGTACCCAGGATTTTTACGACAGGGCGGTCCGGCTCCGGACCATTAACTACATAGGGGTGGGGCTGGTAGGCGCCGCCGTGGTACTGGATATTATCCAGATGGCACGGTACATCAACACCGCGGGAAAAGACGCCCCGGTTTTTATCGATTAGGGGAGGGGGCTGTATGGGCATAGGCGATTTTGCCGGACGTATCAGGAGTTTTTTCGGCATCCGCGCCGCGGTATCCGATGAACT
This sequence comes from Treponema sp., assembly GCA_031258225.1. Classification (GTDB taxonomy): domain Bacteria; phylum Spirochaetota; class Spirochaetia; order Treponematales; family Breznakiellaceae; genus JAISFT01. The sequence continues at coordinate 6,229 of JAIRND010000175.1, forward strand.
GTTTGACGATCTCGCGGATCTCCTGGTGGAAGGGGATTTTGGCGCCGCCGGGGCCTTCCGCATGGCGGACAGGTTGCGGGGGGAGGCCAAAAAAGGGGGAGTTACGGACGCGGGGGAACTGCGAAAGGTCCTGGCACTCCTCCTTGAGCAAACCCTTGGGGAGGCCGGCAAGGCGGCGACTCTGGAGACGGGGGACCGGGACCTGGGGATCATCCTGCTCCTGGGGGTCAACGGGGTGGGAAAAACCACGACCGCCGCCAAACTTTCCCGTCTTCTGCGGGACACGGTTGGGGCCAGGCCCATTCTGGCGGCGGCGGATACCTTCAGGGCCGCGGCCATCCCCCAACTGCAACTACACGGGGAACGTCTTGGCATACGGGTCGTTGCCCACCGCCAGGGCGGCGATCCGGCGGCCGTGATCTACGACGCGATTGAGGCAGCCCGCGCCGCGAACGACGATCTGATCATCGCCGATACCGCGGGGCGCATGCACACAAAGGCCGCCCTGGTGGAGGAACTGAAAAAAATCGACCGGGTGGTGGAGGGCAGGGCGGGCCTGCGCGCCGCGTCCGGGCGTTACCTCAAGTACCTGGTGCTGGACGCCACCACGGGACGCAACGCCCTGACCCAGGCGGAGATATTCCACAAGGCCCTGGACCTTGACGCCGTGATCCTGACCAAATACGATTCGGGGGCCAAGGGGGGAGTGGTGTTTTCCCTGGCGGAGGAACTGAAACTTCCGGTGGCGTACATCTGCGACGGGGAAACGTATCAGGACATTACGCCCTTTGATCCCGCGCGTTTTGCCAGGGAATTTGCCGGCCTTGACAGGGAATAGCGTTCCGCCCAGTCCCCCGCGGGCCGGATTTCCCCTGTTCCGGGTGGTTATCCCCGCGCTGCTCGTCCTTGGGTTCCCCTCCTGGGGGCAGTCCCCGCCGGGAACAGGCGACTGGTACATTTCCAACGCCTCCGGCATGGCCCTGGAACGGGCGGGTTCCAGTTTTGTCGCGCTGCGGCGGCCCTACTGTCTTTTGATCGAGGAACCGGGCAGCCTTGGGCTTCCCGCCCCCCTGTCGCCCTATTACCGGGAGCCCTGGACCGTAGAGCGGCGGACCCTCTACAAGGACGGGGAGGAGTTCCGCGTTCAGTGGATATTCCGGGACGCCGGGGGGGGCTCCCGCCTTGTCGCCGTTTTTACCCCCCCGGAGGATGAGGCCGGCGCTCCGGAAGAACGCGAAGCGGCCCTCGCGGACTCCGCGGAGTCTGCGGATGCCGCGGACTCCGCGGAGTCCGGTGCTAAGGTTCCCAACGGTTTTATTGAGCTCTACGGGGAAAACGGCCTTATCGAACTGGAACGGCAGTTGTTCGACGCGGGGGAGGAGACCCTTGTCGAGTACCGGTACCGGCGGCTCCCCTCCGGGACGCGGGATTTCCTGATCCGCGCCGATACCCGCAGGAAATTGACGGACGGGGAGGGAAACGCGATTGAGGAGGACCTCTACACCGATTACTACCGCTACACCCGCAACTATTCGCTGCGGACCATAGAGCGGTTCTTTTATCAAGGTACCGGTACCGGTAACACCGCGGCCATGAGGTTTCCCCGCCGCAGCCTGGATTCAAAAGACGAGGAATTGTTTGTTTCCCCGGCCATCTCCTATGGCTCCGAATTTCTGGAGGATGTCCAGACCGGGACCCCCGGCCGGCTTGTCTACGAGACCGACGAGCGGGGACGTATCCTGAAGGAAACCAGGTGGGGGGAAGACGGAGAACTTGTCAGCGAACTGCGGAACCAGTGGTCCGATAACCGCCTGAGCCGGATTATCTACACCACCACGACCCCCGTTGCCGGGGAGCGGATAACCGAGTACGAGTACAACGATGAGGGCGACCGTATTACGGAGCGGAACTACCGCGACGGAGTACTTGAACGGGTAGTACATAGTTCCGGCGGCCGGGAGGATGAGGAGATCTATATGAACGGGGAACTTATTCTGCGGACCCAATGGGAAGGGGGGCGGAAAATACGTGAGGAACGGGTACGGCCCGCCCCTACCGGGACAGGCGCTGCCGTTCCCTAGCGGCCTGTCGCACTTGGAGGTTTTATGCGCGAAGCGCGACAAACTGCCGGCATGACCGGAACACGGAAATTCTCCTTCCCCTTCTGGATAGGATTCGTGGCCTCCCGCCATGTCCGCCGCCGCCGGGGCACGTCCCCCTCTCCCGTGCTGGCGGTTCTTGGTATCGCCACCGGCGTTCTGGCCCTTACGGTGATCATCGCCGTGATGAACGGCTTCCAGCTTGGCTTTATCGAAAATATTCTGGAAATATCCTCCTACCATGTACGGCTCGAGGACTTCCCCCCCGAGGATACGGAAACCCTGCGGCGAACCCTGGCGGCCGCTCCGGGAATCACCGCGGCCGTCCCCTTCTGCGAATTTCAGGCCCTGGTCCGCGGAGTGGGGGACAAGCAGGCGGGCCTCCTTATCCGCGGCCTGCCCCCCGGGGCCCTGGAACTTGATCGGGGCATGGCGGCCAAACTTGAATTTGAGGCCGGTTCGTTTAATATCTCCCCGGACGGGACCATCCTCCTGGGAACGGAACTGGCCCGTTCCCTGTCGATCCGTTTGGGGGACCAGGTTACGGTTTTCTCCATCGACGACCTGTTTGGGGGATCGGGGGCGGGCGTAACCAGTTTTACCGTAACGGGGATATTCCGTACCGGTTACTACGACTACGATATGGGCCTGGCCATTATGAACCTGACTACCGCCCTTTCCCTTTCACAGACCCCCCCCGTGCTGGGTTTCAAACTCCGTGACCGCTGGCAGGACGCGGCGGCCATCGAAACCCTCGGCAGACTGGTTCCGGGGGCGAAACTCAGCGGCTGGCGGGATTACAACCGGGCCTTTTTCGGCGCCCTGCGCACGGAAAAACTGTTTATGTTTATCCTGGTGGGCCTTATATTTATCGTGGTCGGCCTTAACATCTTCCAGGCCCAGCGCCGGGCGGTGCTTGAACGCCGGGAGGAAATAGGATTACTGCGGGCTGTTGGGGCGGGGGACCTTTCGGTACGTATGATTTTTGCCTGGGACGGATTTTTGATCGGCGCCTGCGGCGCGGGAGCGGGCCTCGCGCTGGGGCTCCTCGTGGCCTCCCGCATCGGCGTGTTTTTTGACCTGGTGGAGGGCCTTATCAACCTCTGTGTTACCGCCGTGAACTACCTGTCCGGTTCTTTTTTCGGGTCCGGCGATTTCGAGGTTTTTTCCCCGGCGGTGTTTTACATCAAGGAGATACCCTCCCGGATCATCCCCCACGAGGTGGTTCTGATCTTCATGTTCGGATTTCTTTCCGCCCTGCTGGCGGCCTGGTTCGCTTCGGGCAGGGTGTCCCGGACAAAACCCGCGGAGGTGCTGCGTGATGAGTGATTGTGTGATGGGTGATACGGTTAACGGCGGGAACGATATTCTGGTCCGGGTCCGCGGTGTCGTGAAAAGTTATGTCTCCGGCAATGAGACCCTCCATATCCTGCGGGGGGTCAGCTTTGATCTTCACCACGGGGAAACGGCGGCGGTAACGGGCCGGAGCGGCAGCGGCAAGAGTACGCTGCTCAATATTCTTGGCGGGCTTGACCACGGCGATTCGGGGACCATAAGCGTGGCGGATGTGGATCTGGGGTCCCTTTCGGAAGGGGCCCTGGCCTCCTACCGGAGAAACCAGGTCGGGTTTATTTTTCAGTTTCACTACCTGCTTAAAGATTTTACCGCCCTGGAAAACGTCATGCTTCCCGCCTATATCGCGGGGATGAAAAAAAAAGAAGCCCTGGACCGGGCACGGACCCTGCTGCGGGACCTTGACCTTGAGGAAAGGACGGGCCACTATCCTTCCCAGCTTTCCGGCGGGGAACGGCAGCGGGTGGCGGTGGCCCGTTCCCTTGTCAACGATCCGGACCTGGTGCTGGCGGACGAACCGACCGGCAACCTTGATCCGGATAATTCCGCCGCCGTAGCGGAACTGCTTTACGGCAGCGCCCAAAAATGGGGCAAGACCCTTATCGTCGTTACCCACGATGAAAAAGTCGCCGCCCGTGCCGGGACCCGTTATACGCTGACGGCCGGTCAGCTTGCCGCCGCTTCGGAGGCCCCGTGAAAACCGGCTGGACCTTTTTCGTCGCCCTCCGCTACCTGCTGGGCCGGGCAAAAGAGGGGGGCCGCTATCTAAGGGGGGCGGCGGCGGGCATCGCCCTCAGCCTTGTCCCCATCATCGTTACCCTTATCGTTGCCGACGGCATGATCAGGGGGATCACCGACCGCTTTATCGAGTTGGGTACCGGCCACCTTCAGGTTTACGATTACAGCGAAGGGGGAGATATTGACGCGCTTATCCCCGCCATCGCGGCGTTTAAGGGAGTCCGGGGGGTCTGGCACGAACGGCAGGGGCTGGGGGTGGTAGCCGGAAAAGACGGCAAACAAGGCGCCACGATCCGCGCGCTTGACAGTTCCTTCTGGGCGGAGGAGGGAAGCGCCGTGTACCTGAACACCGTTGCCGGATCATCCCATCCCCAAAGTGAGCGGGACGTGGTACTCGGTCAGTCCCTGGCGGAGGAGATCGGCGCCGCCGTGGGGGACACGGTACGGGTCATGACGATTCGGGGCATGGACGGCCGGCCCGTTCCCCGGATAACGGCCTTTGTGGTAGCCGGAATCGTTTCGTCCGGTTACCGCGAACTGGACGCCCTGTGGTGCATCACCTCAAGGGAAGGGGGGGACCGGATCCTGGACGGGACCACGGGCCGTCCCCGCCTTATTGTTAAAATAGACCGGCCCTACGATACGGCCCGAATAATGGCGATAAACCTTCAGCGTATCCTGGGGGCCTCCCGCGCGGTGTACACCTGGGGAGACCTGCACCGGGCCCAGTACCGTTCCTACGAGTCTACCCGCCAGCTTCTCCTTTTTATCATGGCGCTCATCGTTGTTGTCGCCGCGGTAAACGTGTCCAGCGCCACATCAATGCTGGTGATCGAGCGGCGGCGGGACATCGCCGTCCTTAAGGCGGCGGGGGCAAGCCCCCGGGGAACCGGAAGCGTGTTTGTGCTGGCAAGTTTACTAACCGGCTTGTGCGGCGCCGTCCTTGGAATCGGCGCGGGACTCCTTGTGGGAATCAACATCAACAGTCTTATTCACGGCCTGGAACGGCTGTTAAGTTTCATTTCCGGCCTGTTCCGGGGCGCCGAGGTAAAGATACTGGACCCGGGCTATTACCTTGAAACCATACCGATCATCATTGACTGGGCCGCGGTCTTCTTTATCGGCCTTTTCACGATCCTCTGTTCGGTTATCGCATCCTGGATTCCGGCCCGCCGGGCGGGGAAACTGAAACCCCTGGACCTGTTCAGGAAATATTAATACCCCCGCCGGCCATTAAACGCAAACGCCGGCGCCCTGCCGCTGGTTGACAAAATATTTGGAATGTGGGCAAATATAACGATGGATATAAAGACCATACTGATTGCCCTGGGAATATTATTGTTTGTACTTATTTTCTCAAATAACATCGCGCTGTTTCAATTGGCCTACACGTTTATATGCATTTCCCTTATACTGCATATCTTTTCGTTAAAATACCGGCGGAGAGATAAAATATTTATGATAATGATATATTTAATGATATTTACGTTTCAAACCGTCTATAACAGTACCGCCGCCTTCTCTGAAACCAATACTGTATTCACATCGCTCGTACATAGAATTATTGGGATGATATTTGTGTTAATGCCATTTACGGTTGATGGAATGATAAACAGAAGCGCGGGTGGAAAATTCCTGCTGCCGTCGGTTGCCGACATAAAAGTATTTACGTTTAACGAAGTGATTGAAAACATAGAATCCGTCAAAAAAGTGATTGAAAAGGGGCAAAAGACATTTTCAAAAGAAAACATGAATGAATTGCTGGCGGATTTGCCGCGCCATGATTCTTTCCGCTATATAAACAAGGGAAGTCTTACCGGGGAATATTTTGAACTGGCATATCAAACACTGGACGATTTGAATGTTTACATCGTTATTTCAAATACCGGAAGCCCGGCAAGTGAGATAATCTCGATATTTACCAGAAAACAATACAACCATGTTTCGCTGTCGTTTGACAGGGAGTTAAAGACAATTGTAAGCTATAACGGCGGGGAAAAAATATATCCCCCCGGATTAAACATGGAAATGGTAACGTATTTAAACAAAAAGGATGATTCGGCAATAGTGGTGTACAGCCTGCCGGTAACACGGGAACAGAAGAAAATAATGATAGACAAAATAGGGGAAATAAACGAACAGGGAAATGCCTATAATATACTTGGGCTTGTGTTAAAATTTTCATTCAGGCCGAATATACTGTTTTGCTCGCAATTTGTGTATAAAATGTTAAAAACGGCGGATGTAAACTATTTTGACAGGAAGGAAGGGCAGATAAAGCCAACGGATTTTATCGAACTGGATTATGACAGAAAATTAAAATATGAATACAAGATAAGGTTTAACGGGACATAACGGGGCCCGGCCCTCCGGCTTTCGCTCGTAAGGCCGCCCTGGGGTCCCCGGCAGGACCAGGGCATAACATAACACGTGTATTTTTTTTCTGTATTTTTTTCTTGCCATTCCCGCTTTAAGAGGTATAATGGAGGTTTACCCTGCCCGCGCCGTAGAACCGCGGGCTTAATGATGAGAGGAGGTCTATATGAATCTGCGGCGTCCGAATGGCAATGACGCTACCAGGACAGGCAACCGCTCCACAAGCGTGGTGCCTTCCAGCGGCCTTTGTTCCCGTTGTCTTGATGGGTGTAAGGGGAACTGTGAAATTTTCAAGGCCGCGTTTCGGGGAAGGGAACTGATTTACCCCGGTCCCTTTGGGGATATTACCGCCGGGGGGGACAAAAACTACCCCGTGGATTATTCCCACCTGAATATTCAGGGTTACGCCCAGGGCGCGGAGGGGCTGCCGGAGGGGACCGGCGCCAATCCCGATACGGCCCGGTTCCCCCTGGTGAACACGGAGACCGGCTACGGCTGGGACAGGAAGGTAAAGATGTCGCTCCCCATTTTTACCGGGGCCCTGGGTTCCACGGAGATTGCCCGGAAGAACTGGGAACACTTCGCCGTGGGGGCGGCGATTTCCGGTGTTACGATTGTCTGCGGGGAGAACGTCTGCGGCATCGATCCGGCCCTTGAACTGAACGCCGCCGGAAAGGTAACAAAGGCCCCCGACATGGATCGCCGTATCGAGGCATACCGGAAGTACCACAAGGGCTATGGGGAGATCCTCATCCAGATGAACGTGGAGGACACCAGGCTGGGGGTAGCGGAGTACATCATCGACAAACACAAGATCGAAACCATCGAACTCAAGTGGGGACAGGGGGCCAAGTGCATCGGCGGGGAGATCAAGGTAGCCCAACTGGAACGGGCCCTGGAACTGCAACGCCGGGGGTATATCGTTACCCCGGACCCCTCGGATCCCGTGGTCCAGGCTTCCTTCAGGACGGGGGCCATTAAAGAATTTGAGCGGCACAGCCGGCTGGGTTTTGTGAGCCGGGAAGGGTTCATGGAAGAAGTGGAGCGGCTGCGCTCCCTGGGTTTTAAGCGGATCACGCTCAAGACCGGGGCTTACAGTCTTAAAGAACTGGCTATGGCCCTCCGCTGGGGTTCCGAAGCCCGGATAGACCTGCTGACGATTGACGGCGCTTCCGGGGGGACGGGCATGAGCCCCTGGCGGATGATGGAGGAGTGGGGGATACCCTCGCTCTACCTGCACGCCGCCGCCGCCGAATACGCCGCCGTTCTGGCCTCCTCCGGCAGACAGGTTCCCGACCTTGCCTTTGCCGGGGGCTTCTCCACGGAGGACCACGTGTTCAAGGCCCTGGCCCTGGGCGCCCCCTACGTCAAGGCGGTCTGTATGGGCCGGGCCCTGATGATCCCCGGCATGGTGGGCAAAAATATCGCCCAGTGGCTCAAAGAGGGGAGCCTCCCCAAGTCCGTGTCCGATTACGGTTCCACGGCGGAGGAGATCTTTGTCAACTACGAAAAGGTCAAGGACCTGGTGGGCGCGGGGGAGATCGGCAACATTCCTCTGGGGGCCATCGGCATCTACAGCTACGCGGAGAAGATCAAGGTGGGCCTGCAGCAGCTTATGGCCGGGGCCCGGCGCTTCAACACCGGCGTTATCGGCCGAAAAGACCTGATGTCCCTGACGGAGGAATGTGAGCGGGTAACGGGCATCCCCTACCTCCTGGACTGTTACCGGGACGAGGCGCTGGCGATACTAAAGGCTTAACTCAAAAGGTAAGCCGGAATGAACAAGGGCCTCCCCCGCAGGGGAGGCGGCCCTTGTTCGCCGCGGCCCTGTTCCCGCCCGCTGGTTCCGTGTACGGTGTTTTCGCCGATGTCAATGTGGGGTCCATAACCGAAAACAGAGCAACGGCGCCGGACGCGAGGATAGAAATAACCGGTGACGCGGTTTCAGCCGATGGACAGCGGAACGTTTATTCGTTTGTCCCCCCGCTGGACGGCCGCTACCGCTTTGAACTGGCCGGGTTGAGGGCTAACGCGACGGTGGGCCTCTATGTTTACAATTACCTGGGGGAAACCGTCAATTATGGCGTATTCGGCAACGGCTACGGCCTGACTTTAGACGGCCTGGTTCAGGGACGGACCTATGAGATCCACGTGCGGTAGAACAGGGGGCTGGGCGGCTACACGCTGAGTATCTCGAAGCAGTAGCTCTGTCATATCAGCCCTTGACGCTGCCCGAACTGAGGGATATCTGTACCTGCTCCTGGGAAACCGCGTAGATGATGATGCCCGGCAGGATGATAAGGGTAAGGGCGGCAAACATCTTGGTGTAATCGTAAGAGTAGGTTTCGGTAAAGAAGGCCAGCGCGTAGGGCAGGGTACGGCTTGCCGCGGAGGATGAGAGAAGGGAGGCGTAGAAATACTCATTCCAGTTTCCCAGGAACATAAGAATCCCCGCGGTGGCCAGACCGTTTTTTGCCAGCGGCACGTGCATTTGCCAGAAATTTCTAAAGAATCCCGCCCCGTCGATGATGGCGGCCTCGGTCATCTCCTTTGGGATTGCCGCGAAGGCCGTACGCATGACGAAAAGACTCATGGCTATCCCCCCCGACAGGTAAACCAGAGTTATGCCTGTCCGGGTACTGTAGAGGTTAAGTTTCATGATGATGTAAAAAATGGGCTGGGTCTTGGTATGCCCCGGTACCAGCATGGTCAGGACAAAAAGCGTAAAGAGGATATTCTTGAGGGGAAAGTTAAACCGCGCGAAAACATAGGCCCCCATGGCGTACATGATCAGGGAAAGCGCGGTAGCGGCCGTGCTGATAATCACCGAGTTCAGGGCATAGCGCGGGAAGTTATTACTTTTGATGACCGAGATATAGGGACCAAAATCAATTTTTCCGGGCAGGGCGAAGGGTTCCGTAAGAATCTCCGCATTGGTCTTGAACGAGGAAATCAGTACCCAGATCAGGGGGCCTATGGAAACCAGTGTCACAAAGACAAAGAGGGCGTATACCAGAACATAAAAAACCGTTTGTTCCGCGCGTTTTTTCTTTTTCAGGCGGTCGTCCATGTTCCCTCCTATACCGGCTCGTTCATTCTGAACAACCGGTTACATGCCAACATGATAAGGGCCCCCAGGATGAGCATCACCATGGCGGCGGCGTTGGCAAGGCCGTAGTTAAAATCTGAAATTTGTTTGACAAGGATAAGGGAAAGACTCATCGTATCGTCGGCGGGCCCTCCACGGGAGGTAAGGGCAATGGCTTCGTACATTGAGATTCGGGACGTAACCCCCATGATAACGCTGGTACCAATGGAAAAACGGCAGAGGGGCAGGTCTATACGGGTCATGATCTGAAACCCCGACGCCCCGTCGATAATGGCCGCTTCGTGAACGTCTTCGGAGATGGCCATAAGGTCGGCAAGGACCACCAGCGTAATGACCACGGCGTAAAAAAGCCAGGTAAATGTGATGGCCCAAAAGGCGGCCGGACTTTCAAAGAACCAGTTGACGCTAAAGTCGTGATTAAAAATACGGATAATGTTGTTGAGCAGGCCGAATTCGTTGTTAAAGACGAATCGGTAGATCATGGCCCAGGCGGCGCCGGAAATGACGTTGGGAATCATAAACACGGTCCGGACAAATTTCCAGCCCGGCGGTCCTTTGAAAAAAGCCAGCGCCACGAGTACCCCAAAGATGGTGTGGAAAACCGCCGCGATAAGGGCCCATAGTCCCAGATTCTTGAGGGACATGAGGAAACTCTGGAAACGTATAAGCCGGGTGTAATTGGTAATACCTATCCACTCCGGTTTAGTCATCCCGTTCCATCTGGTAAAACTGGTATAGATCACCGTCAGAATGGGCCACAGGTAAAACATGAGGAACATGACAAGCGTGGGGAGGAGAAAGAGATAAATCCACGGCAAGTTTCGCCTTTGCAGCCGGCTGATACGTATCTTTTTCATACCATACCGCGTTAAGGCCGCAGGGGCCTTAACGCGCCTTTTTTACCGGACGGTTTCCCGTGCCCTGACGGTAAGGTCCTGGCAGAACTGGGCGGGGGTCATGGTACCGTTGATGAGCAGGGGAAGCAGTCGCCCAAAATCCCCTTCGGCTATCGAAGTCGGCACCGCAGACTCGAATGAAAAACTCAGAATGGTATCCGCGTTTACCGCGCCTGAGTATTCGTCCATCAGGCGGTTTTTCGCGCGTTCGGCCAGGAATTCCTGGCTTACCTGCATCCGGGGCGCGCTGCCGCCCTCGGCAAGCATGTACGCTTCCAGTTCCGCCGGGGACATGATGAATTCGATAAAGGCCTTGGCCAGTTCCTGTTCCGCCTGGGTAGCGGTACTGGGGATCCACCAGTCATAACCCGCGCCGTCCCCGCCGATGGCCACGTTGCCGGGGAACACATCCCCATGGACATCGGCTCCGTTGAAACCGTTGGACCATTTGGCCGACGCGTCGGGCGCGAAATCCCCGATCATCCAACTGCCGTTGGCGATCAGCGCGGAACGCTGGGACATAAAACTGTTCGCCGCGTCGGCGTAGGCCGCCCCCAGGGTATTGGCGGAAGCGTAGGTTTGCAGTATCTGTTGGAGTTTTGTTACCGCGTTTATCATGATGGGGGTGTTAAAATCGGTGATCCTGGCGGTCCGGGCCCCCGCCCTAAGCCAGTCAACCCCGCCGGGCTGGACGGCGATAAGGGAGGAGAGGACCAGCATGGTGGTCCAGGAATTCTCGCTGGTATTAAAGGCTATTTTATTGTTCCCCAGTTCCGCCATAACCTGGTCCCAATTCATTTGGGAAAATGGCCTTGAGGGCTGGTACAATTTGGCGTTGTAGTAGATCCCCATAGGCCGGACCACGGGGTATATGATGGAGAATAGCCTCCCGTTCTTGGTGTTGTATTCCAGCGCCGCGGGTATCAGCCGGGTTTTCAATTCCGGTTTGCCGTCCAGCCAGGGTTTCAGATCAACGTACATGTTGTTGGGGATGATGTACTCCTCCAGCCACTCCTGGGCGCCGCCTTCGATCAGGACGGGGAGTTTCCCCTGCTGGCTGAGCTGCTGCATCTTGGGATTGTACATGTCCTGCACAAGTTCCTCGATGACAAGCTTGTACGTCCCCGCGTACCGGGCGTTAAACCGTTCTACCTGGGGCAGGAAGAACAGGCCCCCCACATTCTGACCGGACTTGTAGTGGGGTATGGTTACTTCAATTACCCCCGTTCCGGTCCCGCTTTGTCTCCCGGCGCCGAACGCCAGGGAACCGCCCAAACAGAACAACATTGCTACCAACACACTTTTGCGCATCTTCGTTCTCCTTGAAATAGGTTATCGTTACAGGGAACCCCTGTAAGTTCACGAGTAAAAACGGGGGAAAAACAACGTCCCGCCTGGGGAAACGAGGAAAACCGGGTGATTTTTTTGGCTGCGGAGCGACTAGATAAAATATGGGGGGGGGGGGGGGGGGGGG
>JAIRND010000203.1 GCA_031258225.1 Treponema sp.
CTCCAACCGCGAGATCATGTCCAGAATCGGAATGGAAAACGAAAGCTACTTCTATAAGATTTTCAAAAATCAGTACGGGCGGAATCCGAGCGAATACCGCTTTGCCGCCCATCTATGACAGGGGGAACAATACCCATGCCCGCATGGTATTCTCCCCCTGACAGGACCCCAGAACATCTTTCTAACCCTGTTTTAGGCGCTTGTGCGGTATCACATGGTTTGTATGCGCCGGCCCCGGGCGGCCCTGATTTTCCTTGCCTTTGGCGGCGGATTTCGCGATATTTGAACAAAAAGGGAAGTTCCCGCGGGGTCCGGCGCCTGGCTGTCCGGCCTCTACCTAAAGCCCGGAGTAGCGCATGGCAGAGCAAAGTTTAGTTCCCCTTGAGCAGAGTCTCCCCAACAAGCTGCCCCTGGTAGCTCTTATGGGCCGGCCTATTTTCCCCGGCATCTTCACCCCCATCATGATCGGGAACCCTACGGATGTAAAGGTAGTCGAGGATGCGGTGGCCGGCGACGGCCTTATCGGCATGGTGATGCTCGTAAACGAGACCGACGCCCCCACGATTGGCGATCTGCACCCGGTGGGGACCGCCGCCAAGATTGTGAAGAAGATAAACCTGCCCGACGGGGGGGTAAACATATTCATTTCGACGCTCAAGCGTTTCCGGATCAAGAAGGGCCTGCACGCCGCCAACCCCATTGTGGGGGCGGTGGAGTACCTGGAGGACGAGGAGGACAACACCAGCGAGGTAAAGGCCCTTACGCGGGCCCTGATCAGCGAGATGAAGCAGATCTCCGAGAACAACCCCCTCTTTTCCGAAGAGATGCGGCTGAACATGATCAACATCGATCACCCCGGCAAGATCGCCGACTTTATCGCCAGCATCCTCAACATCGACAAGCTGGAGCAGCAGAAGATACTGGAGATCCTCAATGTCCGCAAACGGATGGAGCAGGTCCTGGTGTTTATCAAAAAAGAGCAGGAACTGCTGCGGATTCAGAAGAAAATCCAGAAGGAAATCAACGAAAAGATCGAAAAATCCCAGCGGGAGTACTTTTTGCGGGAGGAACTCAAGGCCATCAAAGGCGAACTGGGGATGACCACCGACGCCAAAAGCTCCGAGTACCAGCGGTTCAAGGAAAAATTCGACTTCTTCAAGTTTGAGGGGGAAATCAAGGAGACGGTGGAGCAGGAACTGGAGAAATTCAGCCTGATGGAACCGAATTCCGCGGAATTCATCGTTACCCGCAACTACCTGGACGTAATCGCCGGCCTGCCCTGGGGGGAGCCGGAGCCTGAACAGTTCGACTTAAAGGATGCCCAGGCCATTCTGGAGGCGGATCACTACGGCCTTAAGGACGTAAAAAGCCGGATTGTGGAGTACCTGGCGGTACGCAAACTCCGGCAGGGGGAACAGCCCCGGAAGGCCGAAGACTCCGGCAGGGAGGAGCGGCTTCCCACGGGGAGCATCATCTGTCTTATCGGCCCCCCAGGCGTGGGCAAAACCAGCGTGGGCCGCTCCATCGCCAGGGCCCTGGGCAAGCAGTTCTTCCGCTTCAGCGTGGGGGGCATGCGGGACGAGGCCGAGATCAAGGGCCACCGCCGTACCTACATCGGCGCCATGCCGGGAAAGATTATCCAGGGGCTTAGGATCGTCAAGGCGCGGGACCCGGTCTTTATGATCGACGAGATCGACAAAATGGGGGCCAGCTTCCAGGGGGACCCGGCCAGCGCCCTGCTGGAGGTTCTGGACCCGGAGCAGAATTTCAGCTTCCGGGATCACTACCTGGACCTGCCCTTCGACATATCCCGGATCTTCTTCATCGTTACCGCCAACACCCAGGATACGATTCCGCCGCCCCTCCTGGACCGCATGGAGATTATTCAGATCCCCGGTTATATCGACACGGAGAAACTGGAGATTGCAAAGCGGTACCTGGTGCCCAAAAGTCTTGAGAAGAACGGCCTTAAGAGAAGCCAGGTACGGTATTCCGCCGAATCCCTGCTCCACATAGCCAACGGCTACGCGCGGGAGGCGGGGGTACGGAATTTTGAAAAGAACCTGGACAAGATACACCGGAAACTTGCCAAACAGATCATCGAGGAAGATGAAAAACTGAGCGCGGGCAAGCCCGTTCCCGCCCGGAAGAAGCGGGCCGAAGCGGTAAAGCCCGCCGGCGCGGAGCTCCCCGGGGGGGAGGCCGTAAATCCCGCCGGACCCGAAGTGCCCCGGCCCCTGTCCCCCTACATCCTGTCGGCCAAATTCTCCATCGACCGGAAACTGGTGGAGAAGCACCTGGGCAAACCGATCTTCCCGGAAGGGGAGATCAAGCGGGCGGATCGCCCCGGCATGTCGGTGGGTCTGGCCTGGACCAACATGGGGGGGGATACCCTGGTGATAGAGGCCACCTCCGTGCCAGGAAAGGAGGGCCTTACGCTGACCGGCAAGATGGGGGACACGATGAAGGAAAGCGCCGCCATCGCCATGACCGTGGCCCGGAAGCTGGCGGTGGAACGGTACGGCCTGGCGGCGGACTGGTTCGAGAAGAACCACGTCCACCTCCATATCCCGGAGGGGGCCACCCCCAAAGACGGACCCTCCGCGGGGATCACCATGGCCACCGCGTTCCTCTCCCTGTTGCGCGGGAAAACCGTCGCGGACCGGCTTGTCATGACCGGGGAACTTTCCCTTACGGGCCAGGTGCTGCCCATAGGCGGGCTCAAAGAAAAGACCATCGCCGCCCGGCGGAACAGGGCCCGGCATATTATCATCCCCCGGCAGAACATGCGGGATCTGGACGAGATACCCGATCATGTAAAAAAAGGCGTTGAATTTCACCCGGTAGAACGTTTCGACGAGGTTCTGGCCCTTGCCCTGCCATAATCCCGCAATCCCGCGTAGCAGCCTGGCTGATGGAGGATTTCATGGAGTTACGATACCTGGGAACCGGCGCGGCGGAGGGAATTCCCGCCACGTTTTGCGCCTGTCCGGTCTGTACGGAAGCGGCGCGGCGGGGCGGCAGGGAGATACGGACCCGCAGCCAGGCCCTGCTTGACGGGAAGATACTCATTGATTTTCCCCCGGACGCCTACGCCCACTACCTTACCCACCGCTTTGATCTACCGGCCGTGGAGCATATTCTGGTAACCCACTCCCACACGGATCACTTTTACCCCCAGGAATTCGAACTGCGGAGCGCCGGTTATGTCCACGAGGCGCCGCCGCTTTTGCGCGTCTACGGCAACGACAAGGTGGGCCGGGTCCTCTTTGACGCGCTGCCGGAGAAGGAACACGAGGCGTGCCGCCTTGTGTTCCGCCTGATCAGGCCTTTTGAGCGGTTCGAAGCCGGCGGTTACCTGGTTACGCCCCTGACCGCCAGGCATGACCCGTCGGAAGGCTGCCTGTTTTACCTTGTGGAACGGGGGGATACGGCGCTGCTCTATGCCCACGACACGGGGTTCTTCCCGCCGGAAACCTGGGAGTTCCTGCGTTCCGCGCGGCCCCGGCTTGGGCTGGTAAGCCTGGATTGCACCACGGCGGCCTTTAAAGAGGGCACCAACCACATGGGCCTGCCGGATGTAGTCCTGGTACGGGAAAAACTACTGGAAATGGGCCTTGCCGGGGAGCATACGGCCTTTGTGCTTAACCATTTCTCCCACAACGGCGGGCTTCTCCACCAGGAACTGTGCGGGAAGGCCCGGGACCTGGGATTTGCCGTGGCCTGGGACGGCCTAAGCGTGGCGTTTTAGTACGCGGACGCCCCCGCAGCGGTCCAAATTTGGTGCCTGGCATTGCGTGCGCCGGCCCTGGTCCGCGATTCATTGATCTTTGGGTTATAACTTTGTATGATGGTATAAATGGGTGTTCTTACAAGTCAAAAGATAGCCGCCCTGTATGAACGCTATCGGGAAATCGACGTGGTCTATACCAAAGAGATTGTCCAGGTTACCGGTCTTCAATCCAAGCAGATCTACCTAAAGTGCGTCAGCGATGTATGGCCCTGCGTGATCTACTCCTCCTCGTTCCAGGGGGCAAAGATAGCGGTTAACATCAAATCCGGGCTCATCCCCAAGTTGCAGCAGGCCAACAACATGGTCAGCCTGCGTTTTTGCTTTAAGGACCCCTTCCAGGAGGCTCAGGTAACGTTCTTTGTCTCCGCCCGTTCCCTGGGCTATACCCCCCACAAGGGTTCGGAGGATGTTGGGCTGTTTACGATACAGTTTACCCAGCGCCCCTCGGACGACCTTATTGAAATTATGGGCCGCCTTTTGGACGCCAATGTCAATTCCACACGGCGCAAGGGCGAACGGGTGTTGATCACGGCGGAAACCCTGCGGAAGCTGAACCTCCGTTCCAGCGAGTGCGCGGTTTTTATCCAGGGGGTGCCCCGCCGCTGCATTTTACGGGATATTTCGTTTGCGGGGGCGCGGATCATCATCCAGGGGGTCGTAAAGTTCCTGCTGGAAAAGGAAGCGGCCCTGCGGATCGATTTTGACGACCCGCGGGAGAGTTTTCTGGTAAACGGGAAGTTCACCCAGGCGGAAACCGTGGCCTTTCGTAAGGACATGGTGGTTCTGAACCTGGCCTTTGTCGAGGGGCAGATACCTATGGGCTACAAGGTACGGATCAACGAGTACTTCGCCACGATCCGTCCCGGCGGGGAAGGGGAGGGCGCGGCCAAGGCCCCGGATACGGCGGCCGTGTCCACAGCGGCCGTTCCCGCGCCGGCCGCGGATTCAGGCCCCGCCGCGGAAGCCGCCGCTGGGGACAAATTTTCCATCGACGATGAACCTGAAAAGCCCCGGGGAGATGCCGCAAAGCCGGCCAAACCCGCCGCGGGCGGCAAGTCCTGATGCCCCCCGATGCCGGAACGGAACAGGGCCCCGGTTCCATTGTTTTTATCCACCTTTCAGGGGAACTTCTGGATCGTATCCGGACGCGGACCGTCCCCCACGAGCATGGACCGCTTGATCACGATGACGATGAAGACGGGCGGGAGGCCCCCCCGTTCCCCCGCGCGGAAGACGAAGTTCCCGAATCCCCGCCCTTTGTGTTCGATCCCGCCATCCCCATTCCCGTGGAACTGCCCCCCGGCGAAAGGACCTTACGGCCCGAAACCCTCTCCCCGGAGATGATCCTTTCGGGGATGCTGCGCCTGCTCGCGAACGCCCAGGAAGAATCCGGCGGCCCCGTTCTTGGGGGAAACCCCAGGTGGCGGGATTACTACCGTTCCCTGGTACTGGCCCTGCGGCCCGGAATTTTGCCGGAGTTGACCGGGGCGGCGATCCTCAAGTCCCGGAATGGGGACTTCGCGCTGGCGCTGGAGATTTTGACGGCCCTCAAGGGCCTGTACCCCGGGTCCCCCCCGGTACTGTTGAACCGGGCGATGGTTCTGGAGGAACGGGCGGACGCGCTGGAGCGCGCGGGGCAGGAAACCGCCGCGGAGGGGGAGTACCTGGCCGCCGAGACCGCCTATGGAGAGGCCCTGGCGGAACACCCCATACCCGATACCCTGTTCAGCGCCGGTCAATTTTTTCTGAAACGCCGGGACTACAGCCGCGCCCTGGTCTGCCTGCGGGCCTACGCTTCCCTGGAAGACCAGGACGAGGAGGCGGAGGCCCTGGACGCGGAAAAACGGGAAAACGCCCTGGTTCTGGTCCGGGAGATAGAGGAACGGGGCCTGGAAGATGAGGATTTCCGCGCCGCCTGGGAGCATATCCGCGGGGGCCGGGAACGGGAAGGAATGGAGAGCGTCCGCCGCTTCCTGGAACGGCGCCCCGGGGTCTGGAACGGCTGGTTCCTTTTGGGCTGGGCCCTCCGCCGCCTGGAACGCTGGGCGGACGCCCGCTCCGCGCTGGAAAAAGCCCTGGAACTTGGGGGGGATAACAGCGACACCCGCAACGAACTGGCCATTTGCCTTATGGAGATGAACGACTACCCCGGCGCCCGGCGGCACCTGGAAACCGCCCTGCGGCGGGACGCGGAGAACATCAAGATCATCTCCAACCTGGGCGTGCTTGCCATGCGCCGCGGGAACAAGGGGGAGGCCGCCGGTTTTTTCCGCACCGTTTTGGAACTGGAACCGGAAGACCCCCTGGCCCGCCGGTATTTTGAGGACTCTGGCGGTACGGACCGGGCCCAAGGCTAACCGCGTGTAGCAGCGCCCAGTTGCCCCGGCGGCGCGGGTACGGCTTCCAGCAGGGCCCGTGTGTAGGGGGCCCGGGGATTCCCGTAGACCTCCTCCGCGCTCCCCTGTTCCACAATGCGGCCGTCCTTCATCACCGCGATACGGTCGCAGAGGTAGTACACCAGGTTGAGGTTGTGGGAGATAAAAAGCATCCCCAGCCCCAGGTTTTGGTGGAGTTCCCGGAACAGGTTGAGAATCTGGGCCCCCACGGATACGTCCAGCGCGCTTACCGCCTCGTCGGCAATGATCAGCCGGGGCCGCGGCGCGAGCGCGCAGCCGATGCAGATACGCTGTTTTTGCCCCACGGAAAGCTCGTGGACCCCTCGGTTCTTGTAGGAGGGGTCCAGTCCTACCAGTTCCAAAACCTCGTCAACCCGCCTGCGCCGCTCCGCCCCGCTTCCCATCCTGTTGATCCTCAGCGGTTCCTCCAGGATCCGGCCGGCTTTCCACGCGGGGTTCAGGCTGGCCGACGGGTCCTGAAACACCGCCTGCACCCGCCGCGCCATGTCCCTCCGGTTCGTCCCCCGCCTTAACCCGTCAATGATAATGTCCCCGGAATAATCGACAAGCCCCAGGACGCAGTTCCCCAGGGTGGTTTTTCCGCAGCCCGATTCCCCCACCAGACCGACGATCTCCCCCGGGGCGATCTCCAGGTTGATCCCGTGGAGCACGGGCTTCTCGATGCGCCGCCCAAAGCTGCCCAGGGAACGTGTAACATAGCCGCAGCATACCTCCCGTACCGAAAGAAGGTTTTCCATCACGCGCCGTCCCCCGTTCCCGCGCCGGTCCGCCCCGTTGCCGCGAAACAGGAGGCCCAATGTCCCGGTCCCACGGCGATCTCCGGGGGAAAGCTGTCCCGGCAGCGGGGAACCGCCACGGCGCAGCGCGGGGCAAAGGGACAGCCCGGCGGGCGCTCCTCCTCGATGGGGGGTACCCGGCCGGGAATGTTGACCAGGGGCCGCCCCCTGGAAGACCGGCCCGGTATGGAGCCCAAAAGCCCCCTGGTGTACTCATGGGCGGGCCGGGTAAAAACCTCCCCCACCGGCCCCCGTTCCACCAGCTTCCCCGCGTACATCACCAGAACCCGGCGGCAGACGGCCTGAATCACGCTGAGATCATGGGAGATAAAGAGGATCGCCGTCCCGGTTTCCCGGTTGATCTTCGCCAAAAGTTCCAGTATTTGGGCCTGAATACTCACGTCCAGGGCCGTGGTGGGTTCATCGGCGATAAGGAGCCGGGGACCGTGGATCATCGCGATGGCGATCATGACACGCTGGCACATGCCCCCCGAAAGCTGGTGCGGGTAGAGGGGAAGCAGCTTTTCCGGTTCCGGCAGCCCCAGACTTCGCGCCAGGGCCAGGGCCCTGTCCCTCATCAGAACCTTGTCCCGTTCGCCGTGGAGTTCCAGCGTCTCGGTTATCTGCTTCCCCACGCGGATCAGGGGGTTAAGGGAAAAACGGGGCTCCTGGAAGATCATGGCGATCTCCCTGCCCCGGATCTTCCGCAGTTCCCGTTCCGGCAGCGCGGTAAGCTCCCGGTCCCGGTAGCGGATACTCCCCCCCGTAACAAGGGCCGCTTCGGGCAGCAGACCCGGAATGGAGAGGGCGCTCAGACTCTTCCCGCAGCCGGATTCCCCCACAATGCCCAGTATCTCCCCCTCGTTCATGGAAAAACTGATCCCGCCCACCGCCGTATACCCCTTGATCCCGATTCGGAGATCCCGTACCTCAAGCAGCACCCTGTCCCCCATGCTAGCAGTTTGTCGCGCTTCGCGCATAAAACCTCCAATAATCGTGGGTTTTTTTGGTGCTTCCGATGCTTCCCAACCCTCCACGACTCTGCCCTCTTTGTGGTGTAGTCAGACATCATTCAACCTGGGGTTTGGGGTATGATACCCGCCTAACTTTAACCCCTATCGTGAACCGCCGCGGGGGCGGGGATAGCCCGGCGGGAAAACATGGCGCAAGCGCCTTGGAATTCCCCGCCGCAGCGTATTGAAAATAGCGCAGGCGGATTCTACAAGCGTTTTCCCGCCGGGCTATCCCCGCCCTCGCCGGGAGGCGGTAGAGGGTTACGTTCAGGGCGTATCAAACTGAACGACTCACAGTTTGAATGATGACTGCGTACTAGTACTACGCGTTTCCCCTTAGTTCGTGCAGTTCCTTAAGGCCCCGCAGTTTGAATGTCGCCTTTTCCTGTATCTGGCGGACCCGTTCACGGGTGATCCCCAGGAGTTTTCCCGTCTCTTCCAGCGTAAGGGGTTCTTCCCCGGTAAGGCCGTAACGCATCTGGATGATCTTCATCTCCCGCTCGGACAGTTGGGAAAGAATATCGCCCATCGTTTCCTGGATCGTCATGGAAAAGACTTTTTCAAAGGGTTCGGTCAGGTTATCGTCCTTGATTAGGTCCGCAAGGCGGGTCAGGTTGGCGTCGTCCACGATGATGTCAAGACTCGTGGTTTCCTGCGACAGCTTTACGATTTCCTTTACCTTGGAAACGGGGATGCCCAGGTATTCGGAGAGTTCCTCGTTGCTCGGATCCCGGCCAAGGTCCTGGGTAAGCTGTTTGGCGACAAAATAGCATTTCTTTATCGTGTTGAGCATGTAGTTGGGTATGCGGATAACCCGCCCCTTGTCGGCGATGCTCTTGATAATCGCCTGCCGTATCCACCAGGTACCGTAGGTAGAGAATCTGCAGCCCCGCGTGTAGTCAAAGCGTTCCACCGCCTCGATAAGGCCGATATTTCCCTCGTCGATCAGGTCCAGCAGCGAAAGGCCCCGGTGCTGGTAGTTCTTCGCGATAGAAACGACCAGGCGCAGGTTGGCGTTGATCATCTTGTTTTTGTAGGTAAGAAGCAGGGCCTTAAGGGCGGCTTTTTCCTCCTGAGTTTCATCGGGGTCCCCTTCCTTTTCCAGGCGGGCGATTTTTCCCCTCAGTTCGTCCAGTTTTTGGCCGATGTGCCGTTCCTCGTCTATCGAAAGCAGGGAATAACGGGAGATCTGCTTAAAGTACAGGGCCAACGGATCCGTTTCCTTGAACGACCGTACCCGTTTCGCTTTTTTCGATACCCGTACCGGTCCAAAATACTCGCCGGTTTCTTTCTGCGACGCCGTTTTTATCATAACAACCTCCCGTGTTTTAAATAGGCACTAAGCCCGGGGGGCCTTGGACGGATCGATAGGGTTGTCTCTCAAAAAAACCAGAAAAAACAACTGGGGCATGTCGGAAACCGCGTCAATTCCCAACTTCCCTATCTCTGTCCCCGGAGTTACCCGGTCCCCTTCTTTTACCGACAGGCTTTCACAGCCCCCGTAGACGTACAGGTACCCCCCAGCCACCTGTACTATCGCCACTCTTCCAAAACCCCGGTACGGTCCCGCGGATATGACCGTTCCCTGGGTAAGACTCCGCACCGGTTCGG
The DNA here is from genome assembly GCA_031258225.1 of Treponema sp. Taxonomy (GTDB): domain Bacteria; phylum Spirochaetota; class Spirochaetia; order Treponematales; family Breznakiellaceae; genus JAISFT01. Next base: position 9,611 of record JAIRND010000203.1, read on the forward strand.
CGCGCTCCCCGGTTACCATGACCCCCGGCAGTTTCCCGTCCATATAGACAATCTCCCTGGGTGTAACCGGCCAACGGAGGGAACTATCGACTTCCCTCACGGTAGTCTGTCGTACCCCACTAAGAGACCCGGCAGAGGCCGGGGAGGTTACATTTCCGGAGCCGGAACTTTCTGTTATCGCCCCATTGGCGACCGGAATACGGATCAGGTCCCCCTCTTTAAGCACATAGCTCTCGGAAAACCCGTTGGCCTCCCGCAGGGCCTGGACCGTGGTATTGTTTGTCCGGGCGATATTGTACAAGGTCTCGTTCCGCGAAACCTGGTACTCCCGGTAAACCGTTCGCCGTTCCTCCGTATTTCCGGTAACGCCGATAGGATTTACCGGAATTGTAAGGCGTCTCCCCGCCTGGAGCCGGGACGCGTCGGTAATGTTATTCAGAAGCATAAGGTCTCCAGGATCGATATTGAAAGACCGGGCAATTGAATAGATCGTCTCCCCCCGCTCCACGACATGGATAACATCTTCCGCCGCCAGCGGGACGGACAGCGGGAGGAGAATCGCGAACAGAAAGATCGCACTTCGATGGTCCATAACATTTCATTGTCGGCTATTTCCTCCCTTTTCCGCGAAACGGCCATGAAAATTCCACGCAAAACCACCACGTCAACGTTTCATGCGTAAGACCGTCAACATGCCTATGGAACAATATGGCCCTTATTCCCGGTCTTTACAACAGTTTCCAATGAAAGTTCGCGGGTTATCGTAATAATATGCAAAAACACGGGAATTAGTACAATGAAAGCGTCCCGGGTAGCACAATGTCGTCATACCCGGCAGTTTGCAAGGTACGCAATGGGGACGCAATGGGCCGCTTGTGGAAAACCCCGAAATTTTTCATAATACCCGCCAAATGGCCGGGAAAACCGCGGCTGTGGGGGATACATGGGTACTTACAAACGGCCCAGTTGGGACGAGTATTTTATGGAGGTCTGCGACGCCATTGCCAAGCGGGCCACCTGTGACCGGGGCCGTTCGGGCTGCGTTATCGCCAAAGACAACCAGATCCTGGTTACCGGCTATGTGGGCGCCCCGGCGGGGCTTCCCCACTGCGACGAAGTGGGGCACCAGTTCAAAAAGATGCTCCACGAAGACGGCGGCATTACTACCCACTGCGTGCGCACCGTCCACGCGGAGCAGAACGCCATCTGTCAGGCCGCCAAACGGGGCATCGCCATCACGGGGGCGACTCTCTACTGCCGCATGACCCCCTGCCGCACCTGCGCCATGCTGATCATCAACTGCGGCATCGTCAGGGTGGTCTGCCAGCGCCGTTACCACGACGCCCAGGACTCCGAGGCCATGTTCAACATGGCGGGAATACAACTTGAATACGTCTCCCGCGAACTGGAACAGTACGAGGACCAGTAAGGCCGGCCATGGCCGGTGTTGGAGGTGGCGGGAGTCGGACCCGCGTCCTGACGCGCGAAACACAAGCGTCTACAGGTTTAGCCGTTTATCGTATTGTCGGGACAGGCTTGGCTAAACGGCGCGCGGCCTGTCCGTATCCGTCTGTGTCTCACCGTGTCCCGTCCGGCGCCGGAAACACGGCCAGCCTTGATTGCGACGCGGAAGTCCTTCCTCAAGGCGGCGGAAGGGTCCCACGCGGTTACGCGGCTAAGGCGTAATCGTAACTGTCGTAGTTGGCAGTTAAAAGTTTTGCCTAATCAGGAGCTAGGCACTCCACCTGCGGCCTGTATCCCGAATCGCGACAGTCGAAACCGGTACACCCCCGGAAACAAGCGTTTTTAGTATAGCACCCGCCCGCGGCGGATGCAAGGCGGCGGTAGGGTGGGGGCGCGGGAGTTCACCCGCTAAAAGGAGTCTTGATGATACGCTCAAAAAACATCGGCGCCAAAGGTGTACCTATTCGGCGATTTTTTGGGTTTTACGCGCGAAGCGCGACAAACTGCTACCGGCTTTCCGCTTTTTTTTCGAAGTGGGAAAATTCCATGGTAAAACCGGCCCGGCCCTGGCTTACACTCCGCAGGGCGGTCATGAAGCCGAACATTTTGGCCATGGGCGCGTGGGCTTTTACATGATCGGAGCCGGTCCAGGAATCCATGCTGAGTACCTGGCCGCCCCGCGCCGTTATCAGGTTCATCACATCGCCGACAAACTCGTGGGGGGATGTCAGGTTCACCGCCATGATGGGTTCCAGCAGGAAGGGGTCCGCGTTGCGGCAGGCTTCGTCAAAACCCATGCTGGCGCAGGCTTCAAAGGCGAATTCGGTCCCCGTCAGCTCCGAGTAGCCAAGGGACGTTAGTGTTACTCCCACATCGATACAGGGGTAGCCCAGGACAATGCCGGAGCCAAAGGCCCCCTGTATGCCCCGTTCTACCGCCTCGTAGATGGTCTGCGGTATTTCCCGGTTTTTTACGGCGTTGGTGTAACGGTTTCCCGATCCCCGTTCCAGGCCCTCTACCCGTAACGACAGTTCGGCGGCGTTTTCCTTCCCCGCGACGACACGGGAGTAACGCTCCGTCCATTCGACGGCCCTGCCCACCGATTCCCGGTACGTTACCTGGGGGGTTCCCACCTTCGCCATTAGTCCGTATTCCTTCTGTATCCGGGTTACCAGTACGTCAAGGTGCAGTTCCCCCATGCCGGAGATGATAAGCTGGCCGGTTTCCTCGCTTTCCTTCGTGGTAAATGTGGGGTCTTCCCGCGCGAGCAGGGCCAGTACCTCGTTGAGTTTGTCCCGGTCGGAAAGGTTTTGGGGCTCCACGGAAACGGAAATGACCGGCTCCGGGAAGGACATTGTTTCCAGGATCACCGGCCAGCCCTCGCTGCCGATGGTATCGCCGGTTTGGGCCAGCTTTAGCCCGATGATAACCCCGATATCCCCGGCGGCCAGTTCTTCCAGGGGCTCGGACTTGTTGGAGTGCATCCTCAAGACACGGTTGGCCCGTTCGCGTTTCCGCTTTCCGATATTGTAAACCGCGGCGCCCGGTTTTAAGACGCCGGAGTACATTCTGACATAGCAGAGGCTTCCCGCCTCCCGGTCGTTCTGAATCTTGAACACCAGGCCCAGGGGAGCGCCCCGGGGATCGCAGGGGACCGGAATGTCCTCCTCCTTTTTCAGGTGGCGGCCCAGCGCGGGAGCCACCTCATCCGGGGCGGGAAGGTAGTTGACAACGGCGTCGATGAGGGGCTGGACCCCCATGTTCCGGCGGGAGGCCCCCGCCAGCATGGGCAGGAGGGAGCGGGAAAGGCAGGCCTTCCGCAGTTCCGTTCTGATTAGCTCCGCGTCAAGGGTCCCGCCACCCAGGTAGCGTTCGGTTACCAGGTCGGAAACCGAGGAGAGTACGTCGATCAGGCTATCCCGCCATTTCGCGGCCTCGTCCGCCCGTTTTGCGTCGATGGGACTCTTCGTGAGCCGTTCCCCTTCGGGACCGTCCCAGCGGATCTCCTCCATCGTGATAAGATCGATAACCCCCTCAAAGGTCCCCTCCCTGCCGATGGGCAGTTGAATGGGGGCGGTGGGGATACCAAATTTTGTCCTGACATCCTCCAGAACATGAAAAAAATCCGCCCCGGTCCGGTCCATCTTGTTTACGTAGCCTACGCAGGGTACGCGGTAGTGTTCAGCCTGGCGCCAGACTGTCTCGGTTTGGGGCTCCACGCCGTGGACCGCGTCAAATATGGCCACCGCTCCGTCCAGTACCCGCAGGGATCGCTCCACCTCCGCAGTAAAGTCCACGTGCCCGGGGGTGTCGATGATGTTGATCTGGTGTTCGTTCCACCAGGTTGTCGTGGCGGCGCTCTGGATGGTAATACCCCGTTCCTGCTCCTGCTCCATCCAGTCCATAATGGCCTCGCCGTCATCCACCTCGCCGATACGGTGGCTTTTGCCGGTGTAGTAGAGGATCCTCTCGGTCGTGGTGGTCTTTCCCGCGTCAATGTGGGCCATGATACCGATGTTTCGCATCCTGCTTAACATAATGAACCAATATAGAACGTTAGGCGGCCCTGGGGCAAGCACGAAAAACCTACTCAAACGGCAAGAGCTATAGTATTATTATATAACATCGTTTACCGGAGTTTGTATGAACGCGCTTTCTTATGTGTTGGTAACTCCCTATACTATCGCGAAAAGCCGTACCGGAGGGGTGCTTGCCCGCCTGTTTTCCCGGCTTGACCTTGAACTGGCGGGAGCCCAGATGATTGCCCCGGAGGAATCCTTTGTAAAAGAATTCGCCGCTTCCCTGCGGGAGGAGGTAGCCCCCCAGGATGTGTCTCTTTTGGCGGACTACGTGGATCAGAACATGGGTCCCTCCGGGGGCAGAAGGCACCGGAGCCTTTTGCTCCTCTTCCAGGGGGAGAATCCCTGCGAAAAGCTGGCCGGCATCTGCGGCCGCCTGTACCCGGAACACCGGGATTTCGATTCCCTTACGGGTGAAACGATACGCGATACCTACGCGGACCTTATCCACGCTCCGGGGGATCCGGCCAGGGTAAGTTATTTTGAGCCCGCGGTTCTTACCCCCCGGACCCAGGGCTGGGCGGACCGGGACCTTCTGTTGTTCGCGAAATTCCTCAAGGGTCAGGAAAACATCATCAAAAACATGCAGTACCCCGAACCGGAAAAAATAGAGCGGACGCTCGTGATCATCAAACCCGATAACTGGCGATACGCGTCTTCCCGGCCGGGGACCATTATCGACATGTTCTCCCGCACGGGGTTAAGGATCGTGGGGATAAAGGTTCACCGTTTTTCCCTGAACGAGGCCCTGGAATTTTACGGTCCCGTGGAGGCGGCCCTGAACGAAAAACTCTCCCCAATCTTCGGCCAAAAGGCCCGGAATATTCTTGAGCGGGAATTTGACTTGAGCCTGAGTCTGGAAACGGAAAAGGGCCTTATCGGCAGCTTCGGTTCTGAATACGCCCGCGATCAGTTCTACCGGATCATCGAGTTTATGTCCGGCAAGCGGCCCGATACCTGCCTGCCCAGGGACCAGGACAAGCCGGGCAGCGTGAAATGTATGATCCTGGTCTACGAGGGGCTCAACGCGATAAACAAAATACGGGAGGTGCTGGGCCCCACCGATCCCCTTAAGGCGCCGAGCGGAACGGTGCGCCGGGAATTCGGCAGCAACGTCATGGTCAACACCGCCCACGCCTCCGATTCCCGCGAAAGTTTTGAACGGGAGCGGGCCATCGTGCGGTTCGAGGAAAATCCGCTGGAATCGATTATCAGCGCCTATTTTGAACAGCGGAGTTAGGGCTTAATTCACTATTTCCAAAAGTTCAACCGTAAAGATCACCGGGGTGCAGGGGGGGATGGAGCCCGCTCCGTTCTCGCCGTAGGCAAGGCGGGAGGGGATGTAGAGAACAACAGTGTCCCCAACCCCCATGAGCCGTACTCCTTCGGCCCAGCCGGGGATCACCTGGTTCAGGGGGAGTTCCGATGCCTCGCCGCGCTCGTAGGAGGAATCAAAGACCGTTCCATCGATCAATTTTCCCTCGTAGTTGACCCGTACCACCGCGTCCGCGCCGGGTTTTTGTTTTCCCTCCGCCCGGATCACCTCGTATTGAAGTCCGCTTTCGGTCGTAACGATCCCGTCGCGTTTCCCGTTTTCCTGGAGAAAACGAATTTCGTTCAGGCGGTTCTCCTCCGTCTGCCGTTCCCAGGCGGCCATATAGCTTTGCTGAACCAGGTCGACCGCTTCGTCCATGCTTATGCGGGAATCCCGTCCCTCAATGGCGTCCCGCAGGCCCTGGGATATGGCATCGTAGTCGAATTCAAGCCCCGTGGTCCGTAAATCGGAACCCACGATCAGGCCGTAGGCGTAGCTGAGTTCCGTTTTTTCCGCCGCCCCGTCCGTCACGGTCTGCCCGTAGAGCGCAGAGGCCAGAACAGAGCCGGCAAGCAGGATCAGGCATTTTTGCGTGTCGCGATAGTTCATGGACAGAGAATAACCACTATCGGCGTCTCTTGCAACACGTCACCCGCGCGGTGTTGTTTTCTTTACCGCCGATACCGTATACTCTCACGATATTTTGGAATCCGCCGGGGGAAACATGCCATGGGCCTGTCTCGTTTGTTGTTCATCAAGGGCGCTTTTAAGGAGGGGGCTAAGCCGGCCCGTTTCCTGAGCGTTCTGGCTCTTTTCGGTGTTAGTTATGGTTTTTACCGGGGTATTCAGGATAACTACCTGGCGGACATCGTTAAAATCAGCGCTTTTCAGCGCGGAATCGTCGAATTTTTCAGGGAGACTCCGGGCCTCCTGGTGGTGCTTATCCTCGCCTGGATGTACCGTTTTACCGAGGCGCGGGTCCTGAAGATTGGCATAGGTTTTATGGTGGCCGGTCTTGCCGGCCTTCTTGCCTGCGCCATGCCCGCCTGGGAGCCTTCCGGCAGGGCCCTGTTCCCAGTCGTTATCTTCATGGTGGTGTTCAGCGTGGGGGAGCACGTGATCATGCCCGTGCGGACCACGCTTTCCCTGAATATGGCGGCGGAGGGGAAGGGCGGCGCGGTCCTGGGGATCACCGGGGCCCTGGGGCATATCGGGAATATCGCGGGTTTTGTGGTGGTTACCGCGTTTTTTGCCGTTCTCACGCGGCTGGGTTTTTCCCGTTTTGACATCGTTCCCTTCCAAATCGTCTTTGCCGTTTCCCTGGTTCTGATGCTGGGGGCCCTGTTTACCGTCGTCGCCCTGCGGGAGTCGGAGATCAAGGTAAAGCGGCGGCGTTTCTACTTTGCCCGGAAGTTTACCAAGTACTACATGCTGGAGGTTTTCTACGGCGCCCGCAAGCAGATCTTCATCACCTTCGCGCCCTTTGTGCTGATCCGCTACTACGGGGCCCCTACCTCCATCATTTCCCTGCTGTTGGGTATCTGCGCTGTGTTCGGTACGATCATTAGCCCCTTCATGGGGCGGCTTATCGACCGGCTTGGCTATAAATTCGTCATGGTAACCGATACCCTGCTTCTGGTGCTGGTCTGCGTTCTCTACGGCTTTGCCCACCGGCTCTTTCCCGCGGACGTCGCCTTTTGGGTGGTCTGCGCCAACTACGTGCTGGATTCAATTATTTCCATGGCCAGCATGGCAAGCAACGTCTACGTCCAGTCCATTGCCTCAAGTCAGGAGGAAGTTACCGCCACCCTGAGTACCGGGGTTTCGGTGAACCACGTTATTTCGATCCTCATCGCGCTCCTGGGGGGCTATATCTGGGACGCCGTGGGCATTGAGGCCCTCTTTAGTCTTTCGGCGGTACTGGGAATTATCAACAGTATCTACGCGGCCACCATCAAGAAGACCGAGGAATTCCGCCCGGCGTAGGGGGCTGAACCCCCACAGACTCCCGGGCGGGGCATCGGTGGCATGGCATAGTAAGGGCCGATGCCCTGTTGCTCCCCCTTTACAAAACCGCGAACAAGCGTTATGTTAGCTATGTCTAATATAGTTAGCAAAAACTAACTATATTGACGGTGGGGCTCCGCTGGCGGGTGTCACTTGTTGCCGGTCGTTTCGCGGGGTTCCTCAAAGGGTTGGGGCGGCCCGCCGGTAATGTCATTACCGGCGGGCCTTTTTTGAAGTAGAGGCCCGGTCGGGCAACGCGGATTCGAACCGCGGACCCCAAGTCCCCCAGACTTGTACGCTAACCAACTGCGCTATTGCCCGGCCGGACCCCACTTCAGGTTGAACGGTCCCTTCACCCTAGCACGGGCGGCCGGATCCTGTCAACACGCCGCACGCACGGCTTACATCTGCCCACCCTGTTTTAGGCACTCATGTCGCATAACTTATGCGCCGGCTGTGGGGTGGAACAGGAGCTCGAAAATTTCAAACGCCCCTACCTCCGGACTTTTCGTTGTACGCCCGGCCACATCGGTTTTCCCGGAAAAGCGCCACGGTGTGTCAAATTCAGGCACGCAGGGCTTGTCCGACGCGTTGTACATACGGACGGCGACGCCGTTTTCCTTTGGTTCGACCGCGGTTGTTATGAGATTCTCGTTCCGTACGGTCAACAATGACCGCGGCTCCACCGGGGCGCCGCCGCGGAGGGCAATGAGCGGGGTAACACGGCCGCTCGTTCGTTTGGCGATGGCGGGGATATTGTCGTTCTCCGCGATTGACACGGAATACCGGTAATGACAGGCGCGGTCCAGACGCATGTCAAATTTATTCAGGGTGGACCAGAACCAGTGGAAGCGGTTGGTGAAATTATTCGATCCCCAGGCAATCAGATTGGCATACACGCTTCCGCTGACCCACGATTTCGGTGTCCCGGTATGCCCGAACACCAGGCCGGCCCCGTGTTCAAAGAGGCCGACGAAATTGGCGGCCAAAAGCGGCCGTTCGGGACGCTGCCGTATCCAGCCGAACGGTTCATCTATCACGATTTCCGGTTTCCGCTGGTTCAGGTCCCAGTAGATGTTGAGTTTGGTTTCATCGTGGTAAAAATCACCGATCTCGTGTTTGTCAAAGGCCAGGTCAAGTTCAAAGTCGATGGTCCGCGAACAACCGTGGGCAAGCCGGATAACCAGGTGGTAGGGGATATCCTCAATGGCGCCCCCGATTGTGATTTTGTCGTAGAGCGGCCCCTGTTCCACCGTCATGTGTTCGGCGGCGCCTTCATTGGTAATCCACTGTTCGGTAGTGTCGTCCCGGACAAGTTTGCCCTTTATAAGGTTTCCGGGAACCTTGAGGCGCTCGCCGCTCAGCTTGGAACATAGTGAAGCGATCCTGCCGTCGGGAAGAACCGTTACGGACATCAGGTCGTTGTGGAACGTGTACGGTTCGCGGTACAGATCCGCTTTTACGGGGACGGCGCCGGGTTTCTCCCGGAGTTCATAACTTTTACAGGAAAGCCCCCCGGCCTGAACGGTAAAGGCCAGTTTTCCGTCATCCTTTTGGGATGGAATCTCCCTGCCGTCCTCGTATACGCCGTAATTGCCGGCATCCGTGTCCACAAGCGCCGTCGCGGTACGCTCATCGGGCAGTGTATTAAAGACGTTGACGTAGCTCTTTCCGTCTTCGCCGCCGCCCATAAACCCCGCGCACTCCGCGATAACATCAGACGCGGCCTTTTCCGCTTCTTCGATCCCCGCGATGGCCCACTCCTTAAGTTCCCTGGTGTCGAGCCAGCAAACGTCGTGATGCTGTGCGGTAAGCAGTTTGTCCCAGGCGGACACCGCGTCAAACACCGGGTGGTTCCCGCCCGATGTTGAGGCAAATACCTGCATTGTCTCCGCGGCCAGGAGTTTTTCCTCCCCAACGCGGTACTTTTTGTACATCATCTCCCCAAACTCGCCTTCCGCGTAGGACCAGTAGGTATAGTACCGTATGGCGGGCAGGCGGGAAGCTGTTTTTAGTTCTTCATCTATCGCCTCGCTTAACAGCCAGAAATCGCCGGCACGTTTGCGGTCGGAAATGTACCGGTCGTCTATCGAGACCAAATCCGGGCACTGAACAATGATGCTGCCGTTGCGGTACAGGCCCCGGTTTTCCTCGTACAGGGTCGGGTAGGCGGCAAAGGCTTCCCGGTGTTCTCCCTGGGTACTTTTGTTGCGAAAACACTGAACCACCGGCAGATAAATGGGGATGGACGTACCGTCAAGGCCGCGCCAGCGGGCCATCGTTTCGTTCCGTATCAGTTCCAGTTCCCCGAAATTCGAGCAAATTTCAAGGGTTGGGGTTTCCAGAAATTCAAAGACCGCCTGAAACGAGTGTATGGCGCTCTTTCTGATACCGAAGGCGTAGAGAATCTGGGGCAGATTTTCAAACAGGCCCGTTTCCTGGTGCTGAAACGTATCCGTGGTTATACCAAGCTGGTCCTTAAAAACGGCGGCGCCCATGCGAATCTGGCGCAGGGCCGATTCGGAACGCGCCGTTCCGTAGTGGGCCTGGGAATAATCGCAGCCGCAAAAACCAAGGCGGCCCTGGGCGATAAGGTCCTTCATCAGGGCTTTACCGTCCGGCATGTTTTCAAAGAAGAGCAGCAATTCTTTGGCGGAAATATCAAAATCTATTTTCAGTTCCGGCGTGTCGGTGAGTTTTTGCAGCATCTCCCGCATCTTTACGCTGTAGCCGTAGATACTTTCCGCTCCCCAGGGCGGAACGGTCTCGGCCGCGCGGGGTTCCGACATGTCCCGGGAAATCAGGATCATCGGATGCTGTACGCATACCCATTTCCATTTGTAGGATTCGGTGTAGTTCAATTTTGTGTCCATTGCGGGGCTCCTTACCTGTATATCTCGTGTATGACCTTGTGGGCTATAGCAACCCACCGCTTAAAACGCCCGACATCATTTCCGTAAGAATACGTATCTTCCAGGGTTATGGTTACGCTGCAGCCCTTCATCTGTTTAAGGTTCTGCCGCAGATATTCCCTGTTTCTATCTTCGTCAAAATTGATCATATAGGCCGAACTGGGCTTCCAGGCGTATACGTATTTGCCTTTACATTT
>JAIRND010000213.1 GCA_031258225.1 Treponema sp.
CTTCCGGGACAGGACATCATCGCCAAAGGCGTGCCAGGCGGTGAGGAATTCCAGCCTGAAATCCCCAAGCCACAAAAGGCCGTCCCGCTTTACCCCGTCTTCGTAAAAAGACTGCATACAAAGCCCCACGGTCCGGGCGCACATATCCCATATCTCATTCAGCCGTGAATCGCTACAGGAAAAGTTCCCGGTATGCCGGAGCGGCGCGTTTTCCCGCGTAACTTCCAGGCCGCTTACCGAAGCGTCCCCGCCAAAAACCCGGATACACAGGTACCGGAAACCCCGGCGGCCTATGCTGCGCAGATCAAAAGGCCCCGGGTTCAGTTCAAAATAATCCCTGGGCATGTGGTACCAGTTAATACCCACATCCATTTGCCGCTCCGCTTCCTCGACCGATTCCCCGTAGAAGAACTTGATCTCGCCGCCCTGGGCCGCCTCCCCCTGAATACGGAGCCGGGCGACCAGTTCCTCGCCAAAATCCAACAGGATCGCCGCCTCCCCCCGGCTGCCCAGGAACAGGGCCGAATGGTCGTCATCGAAGAAGGTCGCCCCCCGGACAACCAGGCGGCTCCAAAGAATCCGCTTTGGCGTCCTTTTTTCGTACACCAGATTATCGCTCATTGTGATGCCTCCTTATGACTTGCGTATAGTTTCTGATAGTAAAGCATATAAAAATATGACCGCCATGCCTATTAGACACGGCGGTCATCTGTTAAAGATACAAACTGTCTACTTCATGTATTTAGCGCCAGCCGCCACCGCCTTGGCATAAGCGTCGGCGTACCATTTTTGTACCGTTTCCACCCCTATACCTCGGGCCTGTTCTCCCATTTGCGCAAAGAGCCGGTCAAATTCGGCCTGGTTCCTGGCAAACACCATCTGCCAGCTCAGGGTTTTGACCACTTCGCCGACGCGGTTTTCCAGGATCTGGATGTTTTCAGGGGGCGTCTCCATGGGCGCCAGGGAGGGTTCCACCGCCATGTTGCGGCTGTACAGATACTCAATATCGTCCCGAGCCCCCATTTTTTCCTGCCAGTCCCTGGTCAATAAGGGGTCGGGGGGTATATAACTCTTCCTGACCCAGTCCTTGGTATCGATCTGGCGCTTATACACCGGATGAATGGCCCGGGGGTCGAGGGTCTGCATAGCCAGATAGGCCAGGGTCTCGCCCTGGGTGCCGCCGGCAGGCCAGGGCGCCGCTCCGTTCTGAATCTGCCAGCCCAGTTCGGTAAGGTAGGGTTCGCTGTTCTCGTCCAGGTCCCACTTTACCCCCCGGCGGCCGTTGTAGATATTCCAAACACCGTCATAGGAATAGGAGTAGTCCAGCAGGGCCAGGGCCTTATCCAGGTGTTGGGTATCTTTGCTGATAACCGCGAAGGACGCGGAACCGCCGATATACGAAGGACCGGCATTGGACTTCATTACTTCATTGGTAAAGGGAACCAGGCGGAAACCTATGCCGGATTCGTTCCGCGCGGTGGTAACGAAGCCTCCGAATCCCCAGGACCAGAAGTTGAACATAACCCGCCCGGCGCTTGCCTTGGCGTTATAATCGGGATAGCCGTTGGAAAGGGAATCGGGGTCCACCAGTCCCATCTGGTTGGCGTTGAAGAAAAACTGCAGCATCCGTTTATAATAACTGTCGTTGTCAAAAACGCTCTTAAAGGTATTGGTCGGATAATCAAGCTCTGAATGTCCCTTGTACTCTTTCCCGTACATCGCCAGGATAGGTTCGATAGTAGCCATGTACGTGCCGTCCCAATCGCTGAAAAGGGATATTCCGTACACCGTCTGGCCTTCGTCGTTAAGGGGATGGGCGTCTACCATACGCTTAAGGAGGGGGAGATAGTCTTCCAGTTCATTGAGGGCCGGCATTCCCAGTTCCGTGTAATAGTCCCAGCGCAAATAGGGGCCATAATTAAGGGTCCCGTATTGCTGGGAACGGTTTGAAGGCCCTACAGGAAGGGCATACAACTTTCCCGTACCGGCACTGTTATAATCCCGGAAATACTGGACCGCGCTGGGGATATTGGCGTACACGTTAGGCAGTTTGTCCCGGTGGTCATCCAGGTTCACGATCAGCCCCGCCTGGATCATGGCGGCAAGCATCTGGCCGTCGGGAATCTGCATTATATCCCGCTGAAGGCGGCGGGCGGCTATTTCCGCGTTATATACATCGCGGTCCCCGCCTGTCCAATACAGAATTATCCCCAGATCTTCCCGCAGTATCTGGGCCATGTGGTGATTCTCCAAAACTCCGACACGGCCATGGGAATTATAATGGCCTGTTAACGTTACGAGACCTTGCTGGTCCGCCTGTTTCTGGGCGGAACCTGCGGCGTAGCTGTTCAGGGCCAATCCCAGGAACAGCAGGGCAACCAGGGCCGGTACGGCCAATGGTTTTCTTTTCATTCTGAACCTCCGAAAAAAATTTTGTATGAAAACGATCCTTTTTACCGGATCGGTTCATCCGTACCTATATCCACCCTCTTATCCCTTTACCGCGCCGATCATAATTCCCCGGACAAAGTACTTTTGAAAGAAGGGGTACACAAACAGCACCGGCAGGGTAACGATCATGGCGATGGTCATCTTTACCGCCGTGGGGGTTAAGAGCGCCGAGGGATCAACGGCAACGCCCTGGGCGGCCATGGACTGTATGCTTCTGGCGATGGCGTTGGCCTGGTTCAAGTACGACCAGAGCAGGTATTGCAGGGTATACAGGCGGCTGTCCTGAACCAGCATCAGGGTATCCATAAAGGAATTCCAGTGGCCCACCGCGGTAAAAACGGCGATGGTTGCCAGAATCGGTTTTGACAGGGGCAGGATGATTCGGGAAAATCTTAAAAGATAGCCCGCTCCGTCGATTTCGGCCGATTCTTCCAGAGACTCCGGAATACTCTCTATATAAGTCTTTACCAGTATCAGATTGAAAGCGCTAATCACGCCGATGATATAAACCAGAAAATTATTATTCAAATGAAGACGCTGCATATTGAGATACCAGGGGATAAGGCCGGCGTTGAAGTACATGGTAACAATGAAAAACCGGTATACGAATTTACGAAGCCGCAGTTCCCGCCTGGATACGGCGTAACTTACCCAGGCGGTACAGGCCACGCTCAGGCCTGTACCCAGAACGGTCCGCGACAGGGTAACAAAGAGCGCCATGGGCAAAGCCCGCATCTTGAGAACGTTAAGATAATTTTCTCCGTGAATGCCTTTGGGTATGAGAGTTACCGCGCCCCGGGCTACCACGTCGTTGGCGCTGATGGTGTTGATGAAAATATAATAGAAGGGGAAGACGCAGGCCAGGGTAAAAAGGGCGAAGAAAAGATATATAAAGATGTCAAATCCGATATCAAGGGCCGTTCGTTTCGTTTTCATCAGAATATGGACTCCTTTCTAAAGATCTTTGATCCGTTGTTTGCCGCGAAGAGGAGTACCAGGCTGACTACGGATTTGAGCATACTGACGGCTATGGCATGGGAATAATTGATCCCCGCAATGCCCTGGTTGTACACATACAGGTCCAGCACCTCAATATATTCTCTGTTTATGGCATGCTGAAACACAAAGTACTGTTCCATGCCGTTGTTGATAAAATTCGCAATCTGGAGAATAAGCAGTACAAAATAGGTCGGCAGCAGCCCCGGCAGGGTAATATGCCACATGCAGGCAAAACGGCCGGCCCCGTCCACCCTGGCAGCCTCGTACTGTTCCTGATCGATGGACATAAGGGCGGCTATATACATGATGGAACTCCAGCCCAAGCCCTTCCAGGTTCCCCAGGCCCACATCCCGATCCAGGTATGATCCTTGCCTGACAGGAAGGGTATGCCCTGGTTAATGAGGTTCCACCGGAGCAATATCCGGTTAAGAAATCCGTCGCCCACGGAAAACATGGCGTAAGCCACCGCGAAGACCAGTACCCAACTGATAAAATTGGGAATGGTGGTGAGGGTCTGTACTATCCGGCGGTAGGAAATATGGCGTATTTCATTGAGAAATACGGCAAAGATCATGGGAAGCGGCGAAGTAACCAGTCCCAAAAGACTCATGGCAAAGGTATTCCGCAATACCCGCAGAATATCGTTGAGAGCATACCGGTCCTGGATGATCATTTTGAAATTATCAAAACCCACAAAATTATGGATCCCGATAGGCAGCCCCGGCTTATAATTAAAAAACGCGTAAACCCAGCCCGACAGGGGAAGATATGAAAGAAGGAAAACCAGAACCATAAAGGGAATAACCATGAACAAAAGACGGGTTCCCCGTTTCACATAAAACCGGTTCATGGGCAGACTCCCCGGTTTCGAGGACCAGTTCTGTAAAGAGACGCTTCGGGTTTTGGGGATTCTTTATGTCTGGTTTTGGGTGATGGGACACCGTAAAAAGCGTCCCAATGATATGGTTTAGTAGA
>JAIRND010000002.1 GCA_031258225.1 Treponema sp.
TACTCACCCCGGTCCAAAGGTGTGGTGTATTACCAGATTTTGCAAGAAATAAGTACCCCCCCCCCCCCCCCCCATATATATATATATACATCTCTAAAATGTCCAAAATCCGGTAACAGAAACCGGCAGGGTATTCTCCACGGCGCCGTACACCGGCCAAAACACACAAAAACGCTAAATTATCCCGGAAAGGCAGGCGGACATGACACAGCTCAATAAAATGAACAAAAAACGGGGGATCAGGCTGTTTTTTATGCTTTCCCCCTTTATGGTCCTTACCTTCCTCCTTTCCTACCTCCCCCTGTGGGGCTGGGTCTATGCCTTTTTCAACTATAAACCGGGACTTCCCATCGGTAGCCATAATTTTGCCGGCTGGGAGAACTTCCGCATCCTTGCCCAGGACCAGTACGCCGTCAAAGACATTCTCCGGGTCCTCCGCAACACCTTCGCCATGAGCCTTATCGGCATGGCTACTTCCTGGCTCCCCATGGCCTTCGCCATCCTCCTCAACGAGATAAAACATCTGCGCTACCGCAAAGTAGTTCAGACCCTTACCACCATCCCCAACTTCATCAGTTGGGTTCTGGTCTTCTCCGTGGCCTATTCCATGTTTTCCGTGGACGACGGCTTTGTAAACCGGCTCCTTGTCAGCCTGGGCCTTATCAGCGAGGGGATCCCCTTCATGTCCAGTCAGAAGCACGTATGGCTGACCATGTGGCTCTGGGGAACCTGGAAGGGCCTTGGGTGGAGCGCCATTATGTACATCGCGTCCCTTATGTCCATCGATCAGGAACTCTACGAGGCCGCCAGGGTGGACGGGGCGGGACGCTTTGCCTGTATTTGGCATATTACCATACCGGGCCTTCTGCCCACCTATTTTGTACTCCTGATTCTGTCCATCGCCAGTTTCCTCAACAGCGGCATGGAACAGTACCTGATATTCCAAAACCCCATGAACAAGTCCTGGATCGAGGTACTGGACCTGTACATCTACAACCAGGGCATAGCTGGAATCAACTATTCCCATTCTGTGGCGGTGGGCATGCTCAAGTCCCTGGTGAGCATTACCCTGCTGCTCCTGGCCAACCGGGGTTCCAAATTCTTACGTGAGGAGTCGATTTTCTAAATGAAAGCAAAAAAGAGTATAGGCGGAACCGCCTTTGACATTGTCAACTACGTTTTTTTCGGGGCCTTTACCCTGGCCTGTATATTCCCTTTTTACTACATGCTGATAAACACCATCAGCCGGAACGATCTGGTATCCCGGGGCCTGATAATGCTCGTGCCCAGGGGGATCCACTTCAAGAACTATACCGATCTGCTGAGATCCCGGGAGCTGCCCAACGCGCTGTTTATGAGCGTTGCCCGGACGGTACTGGGGACGGGTTTGAGCGTACTGTGTACTGCATTTGTGGCCTATGGAATAACGAGGCGGGAACTGTGGCACCGGAAAGCTGTGTACCGCTTTTTCATCTTCACCATGTATTTCAACGCGGGACTTATTCCCTGGTACCTCAACATGAGGATGTTACACCTGACCAACAACTTTCTGGCCTACATTATCGGGGTGGTAAGCGCCTTCAATCTGATCCTGGTCAAGACCTACATCGAAAGCATCCCCGCCTCCCTTGAGGAATCGGCGGAAATAGACGGGGCCGGGTATCTCCTGATCTATTCCAGGCTTATCCTTCCCCTGGCCAAACCGATACTAGCGACGGTAGCCATCTTTACCGCTGTGGGGCAGTGGAACTCCTTTATGGACACCCTGATTCTGATGCAGGACAAGCGGCTTTATACGCTGCAGTACATTCTGTGGCAGTACATGCAGGAAGCATCCCGGGTTGTCAATATGATGCAAACGCTGTCGTCCACAGGGATAATTGTAGACCCGTCACAGATGCTGACCATAACCTCGGTAAAGATGACCATAGCCTTGATTGTTACCCTGCCCATCCTGTTGGTATACCCATTTTTTCAGAAGTACTTTGTCCGGGGCATCATGATCGGGGCCGTCAAGGGATAACAGTGATACTGCGGCGCATAACACGCCGTTTATCATAAATTTTTCTATGGAGGGTACGTGTATGAGAATGAAGAAGATGACGTCCGCGCTTTTCGCGGGGTTCTTCTGCGCGGCGCTGGCGGCGAATGTGTTCGCCGGTGGCAGGACTCAAAGCCAGAGTACAGGTGGGGCACTGCCTGTGGTAAAGGTGTTTTCCTATTTTGGCATTAAGGGCCTTTTTGAGAACACCTATTGGTCAAAGATCATGGAAGAGGATCTGGGGATAAGGCTCGAGAATACCCAGTACACCACGGAGCTGCTGATGACCACCCTGGCTTCGGGAAACATACCGGCGGATCTCTTTATGTCGCAGCAGTACAACTATGTTGAAAACGCTATTCAGGCAGGTCTTCTGTACAACCTGGACGACGCCAAAGCCAAGCTGCCCAATCTGTACGCCAATTTAGCAGCGTCCCTGGCGTATTTCCGGGACAACGTGAACGGCGGGAAAACCGGGACTTATGCCTTTGGCGCGAATGTTACCAAAACTCCCCCTACGGTAGGAACCCTTAACGATGGTCCCTATACGCGCTGGGACTATTACAGGGAACTGGGGTACCCTGAGATTGTGGAGTTTGAAGACTACCTTGACGTGCTGAAAAAGATGCAGGACGCCCACCCGGTCAACGCCGACGGCCAGCGGCAGTACGGGATTATAGCCTTTACCGATTGGGATAGTATGTATGCCAGTTTTCCCTCCATCGCGCTTGGTTTCAACGGGAAAAGAGAGGTAGGGTTCCTTGAGGTGGAAGGAAACGGGCCCGCTGTCGGAACCATACTGGATGACGACAGCGCCTATAAGCGGGGGGTTAAATTCCTCTTCCGGGCCAACCAGATGGGCATCCTCGATCCCGCCTCGGTATCCCAGACCTATTCGGAATACAACGCGAAGATGAACGCCGGCCGGGGTTTCTTCTCCCCCTGGTCCTGGAGTTTCCAGGGCTTCAATACCCCCGATAATAACGCCCAGGGCATAGGGTACCGGCTGGTTCCCTTCAGAAACCAGAAAATGGTCAGAGCCGGGGCAAACTATATCGGCAGTTCGTGGTCATGGGCTGTGGTGAAGAACGCGAAGAACCTGGACAAGGCCCTGGCTTTGACGGACTACCTGGCCAGCTATGACGGCTATTGGACCTACTATAACGGCCGCAAAGGGGAACGCTGGGACCTGGACGCCAATGGTGAACCCTACTATACCAAGCTTGGCTGGGACATCCAGACCAACGCTGTTGTCGTACCCGAGATGGACAGGTTCAACATCGGCGGCGCCTTTGTTGCTCCTTTTGCCCCGCAGGTGGTTCATCCCGTGTACAAGCGGCGGGCCGACGGCGCCGACTGGATCGAAAAACCGGAGATCACCGGCACTTCGGCGCTTTCCACGATTGAAGCCGACTGGCGGAAGGTCATGGGCGCCAAAGACGATGTTGAACTCTTCAACAAGTGGAACATCGTTATTGACTCCGCTCTTGCGCCTCTGGCTCCCCTGCCGGACAATATCCAGTCCATCAACACCCGGGTTGGGCAGGTGATCGCCCCTATGTCCTGGCAGGCAATTCTGGCCAAAGACGAAGCGGAGTTTGAAACCATCTGGAAAAACATGGTAACCGAGGCTAAGGGGCGGGGATTTGATCAATCCGTCCAGTGGTACAGGGAAGCATGGGCCCAGGCCCTTGCCACAGGTTCCAGGTACATGTATTAACCTTTACCCAAAGGTGTTTTTACGGCTAATCTAAGGGGCAGGTCCGCTGGATTCTGCCCTTTTACAATACAAGGAGGTATCATGAGCGATAACGGCGCGGCCAATCAGCATGGGTTTATCGGGGTACCCAAAAATCCGGGCAAAGATCTGCAGCGGCCGCCGGTAACGGACTGGTTTTACAAAGGCGGTTTGTTGGGCCTCTTTATCCACTACGGAATATCCACGGTACGGGCCGAGGGGGACCTTTCCTGGGGCATGATCGACCGGACCCCCTGGGACGAACCCGATAACTATACCATCACCCCGCGGGAATACTGGGAGCAGGCCCGGTCCTTTAATCCCCAAAAATTCGATCCCGATAACTGGATGCGGGCAATCAAGGACGCGGGATTTACCTACGCGGTGTTCACCACCCGCCACCACGACGGTTTTTCCCTGTGGCCTTCGGATTACGGCTACCTTAACACGAAAAACTACATGGGCGGGCGGGACCTGGTGGGCGAATATATCGAAGCCTGCCGGAAGAACGGTATCAGGGTGGGCCTGTACTATTCGCCGCCGGACTGGTTTATGGAACGGTACTACATGTCTTTTTTGTACGGAAGCGGTGATCCGGTTCACTACCCGGACCGCCGTCCGGCAGGCTTGGACCATGAACCCCTGGATGAAGTACCGGCCATACCGCCGGCGCTCCGGGCCGACATAGACGCCTACGTAAACAACCAGATTCGGGAACTCTTAACCCGCTACGGTAAGATCGATATTATCTGGTTCGACGGCAGCCTGCCGGATAAATCGAAATGTATCCCGGTGGAAGAGATCCTGTCCTTGCAGCCAGAGATCATCATCAACGACCGGATGCACGGTATCGGGTATAACTCCCAGTTTGAATGCCGCCTGCCGGAGGAAAAACCTGATGGGCTTTTTGAACATTGCCACATCTGGATGGAGAATTGCGGCTGGGCCCACATGAACCGCTGTACCGGATACCGCGGCGCCCAATGGGTCTACGATTCCTACAAGCTCTGCAAAAACTGGGGCGGCAATATGCTCATCAACGTTGGCCCCCGGTCGGACGGGACGCTGCCTGAAATCTTTTACCGGCGGGTTAAGGAACTTAAGGCACTGCTTGAGTCGGGGGCATAAGGTTAAACGTTGGCCAGGTTTAGACCTGGCGGTGTTGAGGAGCCGGCCCGCGAAGGGGCCGTCTTCTCAATCGCCTTTTTTGAAATTATTTTTAAATATTTATTTCATGGGATGTCCGGGCTGTGGGTCCCGTCTCCTCATAACAGTACAGAGTCTAGCCTGGGATTCCGGTCGTGTGTAGATTTTTTGTTAACGGTTTTGGAGTATTTTTTGATAAATCGCGTCTGTCAGGCGGGGCGGTTTGGTTATTTTGCCAGCAGGCCCGCCAGGGACGGAATGGAGATAAAATTCCCAATAGCCCCCCCCAGACTGGAGAGGAAAAACACCAGGAGCGCCCGGCTAATCCGGTTCCGGTAGAAGCCCTTGATCGTGGATACATCGGCGGAGATGTTCTGTGCGTCCTCCACCCTGGGTTTCCGCAGGCTCGCCTCCATAAGGCCGGAGAAGACCCCCACCCCGATAAAGGGGTTGATCGTGGCAATGGGCGCGCCAACAAACGAGACAAGAATCGAAAAGGGATGCCCCAGCGCGATAAGGGTCCCCAGTGCGGCCAGGGAACCGTTGAGCAGTACCCAGCGCAGCAACATGGCGCGGCTGATATCCATGCCGGAGCGGAAGAAGCCCGCGGCGATAAGGGCGATAATGGCAAGGGGGATAAGCCAGCCGATCAGTTTGGCAAACCAGCTCCCCTTGGGTATGGTGTCCAGTTCGTGTACATCCGCGCCGCAGTCCCCGGAGGCAATTCGTTCCAGTTGGTTCTTGACGCCCTGCAGATGACCGGCCCCAAGGACCACGGCGATGCGCGGAGGGCTGGAGACCAGGGAGGCCGCGTCGTTTCCCGCGGCCGGGGGCCCGGCCATGCCCCGGACGCTTTGCCATATCCGGGCCGCCAGGTAGTGATCCCGCTCGTCGATCAGCGTGGACTTTACCGGCGGCAGGTAGCGGGCAAGTTCCGTCATCATGCCCTCAAGTTCGCCGCTATTTTTTAAGTTTTCAATTTCCTGTTCGCTTGGTTTTTCCGTGCTAAAGGCGCCGGAAATAAGGGACGCCAGAAGTTTGCACTTGTTCCAGAGCCCGCAGCGCGCCCAGGCCCGGCGCAGGGTAATCTGCACTTCCCGGTCGCAGAAATAGCAGGGAATCCCAAGTTCCACGGCGGTTTCCACGGCGGTTTTCATGTCTTCCCCCGGTTTAACCCCCAGTTCATCCCCCATGCGGCGCTGGAAACCGGACAGCACCAGGTTGGCGATAAGGAGGAATCCCCGGCCCTCCTTAAAAACCTTGAAGATGTTGAGCTGTTCCCAATTTTCCTTGCGCGTCATGGAATTGTAACGGTCCCGGTCCAGCTCCACGCAGACAACGCCGGGGTTCTCCTCCTGGATTGTCTTGCGGACCTCCGCGATACTTTCCCTGGACACATGGGCGGTACCGATAAGGATCACCTCTTTTACGGTTTTTCCCTTTCCTTCCCCGGTGGGCAGAAAGAGACGCAGCTTATGCTCATCCATTGAACAACTATCCTTTCTAAAAAATTGCCAGATTCCGCTCTTCCAGAGCCCACATGATAAGCCGCCATTCGGGAACGGTCATCCGCTGTTCATAGTTCATGATGTCGGATAACATGGCGTCCGCCAGCCTGGTGATCCCCTTGATGTCGTAGTAATTTGCCAGGTAGTAGAGCATCCGGGACTTTAGGCCAAGGTCCTTTTCCTGGTTAACCCGCCGGGCCACCCCGTCGTCCCCGCTCATGTCCAGGTAGAGTCGTACCATGGCGTACTCCAGGCTGTCCCTGGACAGTTTGCGCAGGACAAGATTCGCGAAATCCCGGATATTCCCCGGCTGGTCCATGCGCCGCCAGCACATCATCGCCAAAACAGCGTAACTCCACTCGTTGGGGGCGTGGTTATAGGCCTGGATAAAGGCGTTCCGTGCCTCCTCCCACTGGCGCCCCCGTATTTTGAGCATCCCAAGCCCCTCCTGGGCAAAGTAGTAGTCGGGCCGCAGGTTGATCAGGGTTTGGTAATCCGCCTCCGCCCCGGCGTAGTCCCCGGTTTCGTCCTTGATCCCCGCCGTGTAGACGTAGGAAAGAAAGTAGTCCGGGTCAAGGTCCTGGGCGCGGGTAAATTCCTCCAGCGCCGGTTGTTTACGGTTCAGGTCCAGGAGTACCATGCCCCGGTCTATCGCGATCCAGTAATCATCGCCGTCCAGGTCCCTGGCGGTGTCCAGATCGGCAAGGGCCTGTATCAGAAACCCCGTTTCCCGGTAGAGCCGGCCCCGCTCGCTCCACAGGGCAGCCTCATCAGGGTAGAGTTTCAAGCCCCGGTTCAGCAGTTCCTCGGCGTTTTGGGGGTTTCTGGCGTAACGGTACACCCCGGCCCGGCCAAGCAGGGCTTCAAGGTTCTCCGGTTCCCGGGCAAGGGCCTGATCGAAGAACGAGGCGGCGGCCGTTGTTGACTTGGTCTGGCCCCGAATGGCGATATTCCCCAGGTCGATAAGGGCGCCGATGTTTTCAGGATCCAGCGTGATGATCCGCTCCAGCGTGGCCTTTTGCTCCCGCTCCTTGCCCTGGGCGCCCTGCAGGGTGGCAAGGATCAGCAGGGCCCGGGTATTTTCCGGCTCCAGCGCCAGAATATCGTTGACGATCCCCCCGGCCGCGGTCAGATCCCCCGACGAACAGAGGATCGAAGCCTTGAGCAGGAGGGTAGGGCTGTTTTGGGCGTCTTCCCCCTCAAGCAGATCGAACAGGGCCAGGGCCCCTTCGTAATCCCCCTCCTCAAGCAGGGCGTAGACCCTGGTAAGGATGTCGATGGCGGTTTCCTTCTCCGGGACCGGAATTTCCGGCTCGACCGGCTCTGGCGGAACCGGCGGCGCTTCAGGGGGGGGAACCGGTCCCACGATCAGGGGAAGGGGCGGCGGCGGGGCGGGGACAGGCGGCGGCGCTTCAGGGGGAGGAACTGGTCCCACGATCAGGGGAAGGGGTGGCGGTGGGGCGGGAAGCGGCGGCGATGGTTTTGGCGGCGAGACACAGGAAACAATTAGAACCATCGGGAAAAACAGGAAACGGCGTATTCTCATAGTTAACCTTGCGGTAGACGGATTTTAGCAAATTATCGGCATACCCGCAAGGTTAATTAAGCGGTCATGATTGTAACAGGCCGGTTACGATAGTTCCTTTACGACCCGGTCCGCCTCCTCCCACTGGCTGTCCATGGAACGGATAAGGGCGATCTGGCTGCGGCAGCGGTCAAGGTTGTGAAGGGGCCGCTCCGTATGGTAGTAATGATCCCCCTCAAGGTAATCGGTCAGGAAGCGCAGGGCCATGATCTGGGTCATGCTTCTGCCGGATTCGCGGATAAGCTCGTACTCGGCGGGAATGAAAAAGGAACGGGCTTCGGAAAGGTAGCCTTCCACAAGGGCGCGGAACAGGACCATGTCAAAACCCGCCCCGGAAAGGTCCTGCGCGTCTTCGGGTACTCTGGCGGTAACGGTACGGATAAGGTCCCCCAGGTCAAACAGGCTGGTGCCGGGCATTACCGTATCCAGATCGATAACGCAGAGGGCCTCCCCGGTGCTTTCATCCAGGAGGATGTTGTTCATCTTGGTATCGTTGTGGCAGATCCGCTCCGGGATGGTACCTTCCCACAGGGAACGGATCAGGAGGCTCCCCCGCTTTTCGTTCTCAAGCAGAAAATTTATTTCCCCCCGGCAGCCGCCGGCCCTGCCGAACTCGTCCTTTTGCAGGGCCTGGTGAAAACGGGTATAGCGGGTTTCCATGTTGTGGAAGCCCGGAATCGTCTCGATAAGCCGTTCTCCCCCTATGTCGGCCAGTTGATTCTGGAAAAGACCTACGCTTTTTCCCAGAAGGGCCGCTTCCTCCGGCGAGGAGGCCAGATCCCCGCCCCGCGCGTTTTCAATAAAACAATAGCTGCGCCACCAGCCGCCCTCCGCGTCCCGGACAAAGGGTTTTCCGTCCCTGCCGGGAACCACGGTTAAAACACGGCGGCTGCGGTCCTCAAGACCCTCCAGCTTTTCCCTGATATGCCGTGTTACCCGCAGGATATTTCCCATTACCTCGTCGGGACGGGTAAACACCCGCTCGTTGATGCGCTGGTGGGTATAGCGCGGCCGGGTTCCCCCCTGGTTCCATGTTGAGACAAAGGTATCGTTGATATGTCCTTTTCCAAAGGGGACAATGGTTTCCACATCCCCGTAGATGACAAAGCGGTCCAGAACCGCCCTGAGCAGCGCCTGTTTTTCATCAGTTCCAGAATTGATCATAAGGCAAAGTATAGTTCTTCCGCCCGTATAGTCAAACATACGCTGATGCCCTGCCTGTCGTGATTGAATTAGCCCGGGGAAAGGGACTAGAATGTATGGGTGAGGAAATCTGTCATCGCCCGTTTTTTTGGTTTTCTGGGGCTTTACCTTCTGATATTTGCCGCGCTTGTAAGTTTACAGTTCATGAAAAACGGGACCTTCTCCCTGCGGGTCTTCGGTCTCTTGGTGGAAGGCCGGTACCGTGTTCCCGATGAGGAGGAGATCGTTCCCTACGAGGGGGTTTCCCCCCTCTCCGGCGGCGTAAGCGTCTTTTACGGCGGCCTTGAATTCCCCTTTCCCGGTACTTCCTCCCCGGAGGGGGGCCTTTACCTGCTGGACGAAACGGGCAACCGCCACTTCTGTTTTCCCCAGTACCTGGCGGTGGAGGAGGAGGGGATACATTTTTACCTTTCCGGCGGGGCGGATATTTTTGTTACCACCGGCGTGGACGGGGCGGAACTGCGCTTGTTCGGAAATTTTGACGGGGACCTGTTCACGGGCCTGGAAATTCCCTACCGTCCCCTTAAAAACTCCCGCACACGGGACACGGAGTCCGGCCGGTTATTTATGGCCGCCGACGGCCATGATTACCGGTTTAACCGGTCCCCTGTGGAGGGCCGTAACGCGGTGGTTTTGCGGCGGGGCGGTTCGCCTGTCTCCTACGGTCCGGTGGGCGAGGAACGGGAATGGCGGGCCGAAGACTATACCCTTGAGGAGGGGAAAAAGGCGGAAACGTACCGCGAGCTTATCGCCCGCTGGGTAGATAAAAATTACGGCGTCTGGGGCCGGCTTGTCCCCTCCCGCAACGAGGAAGACATGGTCATCGCCTACGGGGGGGAAGCACTGCTGCGGGGCGTGTTTAAGGGGGCCCTTTCATCGGCGTCCCGGGTTTTTACGTCCGGTTCCCGGCAGGCATACGAATCCGCCGTGTACATGGGCGGCATGGCCACGGCTTACCGGGGCCTGGCGGCGGTGGAGGCGGAACAATTGGCCCGGATTACGGACAACCTTGACAGGGCTTCCCCGGATTTTCTGTTGGACCGCCATGTCGTTGAATTTTTGGTTATCCGGGCCCAGGAAGAACTTCTGAACCGGGGGATTGCCCGGATTCGTTCCATCAATTCCCTGACGCTGGCCCAACTGCCGGGGCTGCTGGAGGCCCAGGTTGATCTGATTAAGTACCGGCCCCAGGCCCTTGAGGGTGCTGTCGATTCCCTTGCCGCCCGGCAGAAGGATGTTCTTTCAACGGCCCTGCGTTACCTGGCCCCGGACGGCCGTTACACCGGGGCCCTGGTCCTGGCCTTTGAGGGGGACCAGGCCGATATGGAACTGAACCTGAGACTGGGAAAGGCCCTGGCGGATTGGGGGGAGGCCACAGGGCAGGAAGACTGGGGGGCCATAGGCCGTTCTATTGTCCTTTCGGTGCTGTCCCTGGAAGACGGGGAGGGCCGGGTTGTCTCCACCCTGATTATCAACGATGGGGAGGGCCTGTCCGGGGAACCCCGCGCCTATATCAGTACCGCGCTGTTCTACCGGCTCCTTGAAATTGGGGATTACCGTCCCAAGACCCTTGCCCTCGGTTCCGCCGGTTCCGGCCTGTGGGCCTGGACCGCTTCCCCGGATATCCAACTGACCAGGGAAGGCCAGGTTTTGGATATCGCCATACGGTTTCCCGCCGGGGAAAGCCACTACGTGCTTATCCGGGGGATCGACCCCTTTTACCGCCTGCAGTTTTACGGGATGGATTGGAGATCGGACCCCAATTTTGAACGTTACGACTCTTCCGGCTGGGCCTACCACTCCCAGGAACGGATCCTGGCGCTTAAAGTAAAGCACCGGACCGCGGTGGAGCATGTCAAAGTTTACCTGGGTTCTGCCCCTCCTCCCGCCGGCTAGTACGCAGTCATCATTCAAACTGTGAGTAGTTCAGTTTGATACGCCCTGAACGTAACCCTCTACCGCCTCTCGGCAGGGGCGGGGATAGCCCGGCGGGAAACCGCTTGTAGAATCCGCCTGCGCTATTTTCAATACGCTGCGGCGGGGAATTCCAAATGTTTTCCCGCCGGGCTATCCCCGCCCCCGCAG
>JAIRND010000027.1 GCA_031258225.1 Treponema sp.
CCCCCCCCCACACACACACACATTTCCAAAATATTTAAGTCCTGCTGATCTAAACTCCATTTTCTCAAATAGAGCAAAACCAAGCGCCCTTCGGGGGTTCCCTCGTATCCGTCATAAGACTTGTTTTGACCCGCTAAATATTTCGCCGGGGGTAAAACCCGGTACATTGAATGTTCCGGTAATGAAGGCAGGGCGTTCCCGTGCGGGGCGCGTAAAAAACGGTGAATACGGGCGTATGCCTGTATATATATTTTTTTAGGAGAAAAACATGAAACGTTTTTTTAGTGTGGCGGCGCTTCTGGCGCTGGTGGTTTCCATGACCTTTGCCGGCGGAAGACAGACGGCGGGAAGCGCGGGAACGGCCGATGGACTTTCCGTGGTAAAAGCCTTCGGTGTAAACAGAACGGCCGCCTATGACGGCAGGAACGTGAGTTTCTCCGACTGGTACGAGGGCAAGGTTCCCAGCCGCCTGTGGGAGCGGCTTGTGGCGGATCTGGCCCAACGCGGGCTCAAACTGGAAGTTGAAGCGGTGATGAGCGATCAAATAGCAACGGTGTTCCAGACCATGCTGGCCTCCGGCAAACTGAACGATTACGATTTTGTAACCATGGGCTGGGGGGATGAACAAATCATGCAGGGCCTCTACACCCAGGGCAGGATGTACGCCCTAAACAAGGGTATTGAAGAATATTCCACAGGGAACGCCCGGAACTATTATTTCAATAACGACGCGGGTATATTTTTTAGAAAAACCGCTACCTTTGACGACGGTAATTTCTACTGGATTACCCAGATAGGCGAAGCCTCTTATAAGGGTCAAAAAATCAGCATGGGGTTCGCGGCAACAGGCAACATACGGTACGACTGGCTCCAGACTCTGGGCCTCAAGATACCTGCTACCCTTGAAGAATTTACTAATACTCTTATCGCCTTCCAGCAAAACGACATGAACAAGAACGGAATCAAGGATGAGGTTGCATCGGTCTCCCTGGAAAATTTCACTACCGGAGTAGCCCAATGGTTCGGTCTGGGCACTGGACTGGTTTCGGCGGTTGATTATAAAACCATTTCTCCCTGGTATCAGCCTCGCGTACAGGACTATATCAGATACATGAACCAGCTCTACAAAGCCGGTCTCCTTTATGTGGATTCCGAAGGAGGCGCTATGGAGGCTAATCGTGTAGCATACCAATATCAATGGGCTGTAGCAAATTGGGATGAACCGCAAATCAACATTCCACCGGGAGCGGCGAGAGCCTATTATGTTCCTTTTGTGATAAAGGTACTTCCAGATACCGAGCCCCTCGTTTATGAACAGAATGGGTACTACAGGGTATTTAACCCCCATTTCATCCCGGCCAGGGCGAAGAACGTGGAAGGGGCCATCAAGTTAATCGACTACCTTGTTACCGACGAATACGCGACCCTTACGGAATATGGAATTGAAGGGTATACGTTCCAAATAAACGATGGGAAAAAGGGATATATACCACGCAGTTCAAATCACATAGGCGTAGACGGATTCTTAGCCAGCGTTGTCTCTTTGTGGACCAATATTGCCGTTTTGGCCCGGCGCGGAACAGTTACAGATCACTACGATCAAATACAGCAGTTAGTTACCGATGGCTATGATCTGAAAGCCGCGTTCCAAACACGTGTATATGAAGAAAGACCATATCCTGCCAGTCAGGATGTATCCAGCCTTTTATCCTTTCCCACCAGCCGCGAAGTGGAACGTATTCAGGCTATCACACCGGATCTGAACACCTACAGCGCCGAACTGTTAACCTCCCTCATTATGGGTGAAAAAAGCCTTGACAACTGGAATTCCTACATAAGCGACCTCAGGCGGCTCGGCCTTGACGAACTGATTAGCATTTACCAGGCCCGTATTGACCGGGGAAGATAAGTACCCGCGTTGTATAGACCGCTCCGCGATGTCGTATTGCGGGGCGGTCTTTCAATTTAATCATACAAGGAGGCCGCTTATGCCAAAACCACGGACAGGCGCTTTTAAGCGCGAACAGATCAAAGAAAACATTCAGATATACAGCCTTATACTGCCGGTTTTGATTCTGCTTTTTATCTTTTGCTATATACCCATGTACGGAGTCGTCATCGCGTTTCAGGACTATGTTCCGGGAGACCCCATCCTTGGTCCGGGGGCCAAATGGGTGGGACTCAAATACTTCATCCGCTTTGTCCA
Organism: Treponema sp.; assembly: GCA_031258225.1. Classification (GTDB taxonomy): domain Bacteria; phylum Spirochaetota; class Spirochaetia; order Treponematales; family Breznakiellaceae; genus JAISFT01. Next base: position 2,207 of record JAIRND010000027.1, read on the forward strand.
GGGGGAATACTTTTTCCGGCTCATCCGCAACACCCTGGTCCTGAGCGGACTTAACCTCCTGTTCGGTTTTACCCTGCCCATCCTGTTTGCCCTGCTTCTGGACCAGATCAGGGCGCTCAACTTCAGAAAATTCGTCCAGACCGCCAGCTACCTGCCGTATTTCATCTCTACGGTCATTGTGGCCGGTATGGTTATTTCGTTTATTGATACCGCCGGCATTGTTACCACCGTGCTTTCCAAATTCGGCCTTGAACGCATGAATTACCGCCTGAGTAAAACCGCTTTTCCCGCGATTTATACTATCACTAACGTGTGGAAAAGTTTCGGGTTCGGGAGTATCCTTTACTTCGCTACCATCACGTCCATCGATCCGGGGCTGTACGAATCGGCCAAGATAGACGGGGCCAACCGGTTTCAGCAGGTACGTTACATTACCCTGCCGGGCATACAGCGCATTATCGCCATCAATCTTATTATGGCCATCGGTGGTATTCTGGGAACCAATACCGATCTTATCCTCCTGCTCTACCATTCGGCTACCTACGAAGTGGCAGATGTCATTGGGACCTACGTGTACCGCCTTGGTATTCTTGGCGGGGAATTCAGCTACACTGCCGCCGTGGGGCTGTTCATGTCGGTCATAGGCTTTGCGTTGACGTTTGGCGCCAACAAGATAAGTAACAAGCTCACCGATTACGGGCTGTGGTAAGGGAGGCTGTCCATGAACAACAAAAACAGAGTCCGGGAAGGAAGCAGGATAGCTACTGCGGTTATGTACATTCTCGCGATTATCGTGGTGTTCATTACGTTGTACCCCATGTATTACGTTCTGATCCTGTCGTTGAGCGAAGCGCGTTACGCCGCGACTATGGAGGTCTACACAATCCCTAGGGGGTTTAACCTTGACGCCTATCGGATACTGGTGATGGATCCAAAAATATGGCGTTTCTTTGGCAACACCGTCATGTACGCGGTAAGCGGTATGCTTCTGATGCTTGTTACCTCCGTTCTGGGGGCCTTTCCCCTTACGTTTAAGTCCCTCATAGGGCGAAAGTACATCAACACCTACCTGCTTATCACCATGTTTTTTTCAGGCGGGCTCATTCCCAGCTTCCTGCTGATTTTGCGGCTGGGTATGTACGACACGCCCCTGGCGCTGATAATCCCCGGCTGTTTTTCCGTATGGAACATCATCCTGACCAAATCCTACCTGAGTACCATACCGGAAACCTTGCGGGAAGCGGCCAAGATAGACGGGGCTAATGTGTACCAAATTCTCCTGCGTATCTATCTGCCCCTTTCAATACCGATACTGGCGGTTATCTCGGTGTACACGGTGGTGGGAGTGTGGAACAGTTGGTTTCCCGCGCTGGTGTACCTGCCCCATGTGGACTGGCAGCCCTTACAGCTTTACCTGCGGCGTATGCTTGTCAACGCGGAGGCGCCCGCCCAGATTTTGAGTCCCGACGCGGCAAAGGAGCTGGCGGCATTGAGGCTCTCCTATGTTCAGGTCAAATACGCCATGATCATTTTCACGTCTCTGCCGATTTTGTTTTCCTATCCGTTTTTCCAGAAGTATTTTATGAAAGGAATCATGCTCGGCTCACTCAAAGAGTGAGCCCACGCAGTTCCGCCTGTTCCCGCAGGACCCGGTCCAGGGGCAGGGGTGCGGAACGGGTGGCGGCGCAGGGACGGCCCTCGGCATCGTGTATCGACAGCCCCCCGTTGCCGATAGCCTGGGCGGCCTCCCGGACGGGGAAGATCCCCGTTTCAAGGTACCCGGCGATTACCGCTGTCATGGAGGCCGCGGCCCTGTCTGCCGCCCCGGCGTAGATCTCCGGAAAGGAACGGTAGTCCGGCCCGCCGTCTCCCGTGGGGTAATACCAGGGCGCCTTGTTCCTGTTCAGAAAATCGATGCCGGCGGGAAGCCGCTCAGGATACACGTAGGCCAGGGTCTCAAGGCTAAGCGCCTGGCCGCAGGCCCCCGCGTCAAGGGATGTCCGCCGGGGGCTGGTAAGCCGGTAAAAGCGGGCGCAGTCGGCAAAGGTGTTGTCGATACGCTGCCCCAGCTTCCCGTCCTTGCCGGCCCGTTCGGGAAAGGCCAGGACCAGGGCCCGCGCCAAAAGTTCCTTGAGGCCCAGGGGGGGCGCCTCGCAGATCCGCGCCAGCATGGCCTCCTGGTCCCACGTGCCCCCGTGTTCCCGGAGCATCAGCACGTCGATGATCCGCTCAAAGAAGGCGTGGTAATTGACCCCCCGCCCACGGGTTCCGCCCCGCTCCGCGACGGGTTCGGACTTGTAAATGATGTAGGGATGCGCCTCCCGGTCAAGGATGGCGTGGGTCATGAACCCAAGGGCGTAGACCCCCAGGGCGTCGATTCCCCTTTCGCGCCGCCCGTTGCGAATGTCTTCCCCGTCAGGCGGCGGAGCGGGCAGTCCCATGTCAAGGAGGCCCGCGGTAACCATACCGGCCCCGCGGCGGTGCAGCAGGGTCCCGTATTCAAGCCCCACGGGCCGCCTTCCCTGGCTGTGGTAAAAGATATCCGGCCCCTGGCAGCCCAGGACAAAGGCGGTCCGGTAGTCGTTCCGTATCTTCTCCAGGGCCTTGTCCGCCACCAGGCCAAAGCGGGGCGCAAGGGCACGGTGTATCGCGCCCATCACGTCATCCCCAAAAAGCGCGTGCAGAATCTGGGAGGGCATGGCGATTCGACGATCCGCCTATACCCCCAGCAGGGCCTGGGCGTTGGTAGCGTAAAAAATGTCGTCCCGCTTCGCCATGAAGCGGCAGAATTCCTCGATCAGGGGCCAGTTACGGCCCGTGTCAAATTCGTAACTGTGGCCCCACACGTAGAACACCTGGGGGACGGCGGGTTTAAGGTTGATGAACCGTTCCGCCAGTTCCATGAGCCGGGGATCGGCATGGTGGCAGCTTGGCTGGTACTCCAGCAGGTCAGGGGGAATTTCAAAGGAATAGGTACTGTTAACCCCCCGCGCGTAGGCAAGCCCGCAGTCCCCGGCGATGGCGCGTACCTGGGCGTTGTACGTGCCAAAGGGATAGGCCATACCGCGCACGGCGGTCCCGAATATCCGCTCCAGGTTACATTTGTCCTGTTCCAGTTCGTTCCTGATGGTTTCCCCATCCAGCGTTTCCAGACGGGGATGGGTCAGGCCGTGAACCGCCACCTCATGGCTGGCGTACAGTTCTTTAAGCCCCCGGACATTCATCCGCCGGATGTCCACCTCATGGCCCTCTGTATCCCTGCCCGCCCAGTGGTTGGCCCCCGTCTGGATGCCGCTGTTCAGGTTAAACGCCGCCTTTATCCCATACCGGTTCAGTACTTCAACCAGCTTCCGGTCCTGTTCCACCCCGTCATCGTAGCTCAGAGTCAGGGCCTTCATCGTACCATTGGGAAACACGCTCAACCTCCTGTGCCTGGCAGCCTGTTGTACTTGTAGGTTTTGGCACACTGGCTCATCCGGTAATTTCAACCGTATCGTTCTCAGCAAACGGATATACAACGCTATCACAGTTTTTTGCCGGTAACAATGCTTCCTCCCCCTGCCTATACCCTGATATCTTTGTGCCTTTTCTACCTCGAAAACCTCGAAAACATCGAAAACAGCCAGGTGGTGATCCCGCCGGCTAAAAATCAACAAAAAATTCGTAAAAAAGTCAGAATTCGCTTGACTACCCGCTTCCCCCGTGCTATACTGGTAATGAACTGCGAGGGGTTTCCCCATAGCGTCCAACAAAGGTGGAACATGGTGTTTAAGATGGTACAGATGGTCCTATCGCTCAGTTTTAACAGTACCTGGCCCCCCCCCCCCCCCCCCCCCGGTTTTCCTGTAACCGTGTCCAGATAACTCCCCCGTACCATTCACCGGTTCCCGCCGGCGTCAGTATACACCGCCAATCCCAGGCTACCGGGCCGCCGCCGCCCGCTGCAATGCAGGCTTTAGCAGTTTGTCGCGCTTCGCGCGTAAAAGCCAAAAAATCGCCGAATAGGTACCACCTATGAGGCGATTTTACCTTACAAACTGCGTAAGCAGCCCATTTATCGTGGTTTTTGCGACACAACGTGGAGCAAAAACCTACAAGTGCGACAGGCTGCTAGGAGTCTGAAAATCCCGCCGGACAGATTCTAAAATCTTTAGCGGGGCGATGTCAATGAATCGGATCAGGGCCGGCGCACACAAGATACCGCGATACAAGCCTAAAACAGGGTAAGAGATGTTCTGGGGTCCTGTCAGGGGGAACCTGCCATGCGGGGCATGGGCAGTTTCCCCCTGACACCCCGCTTCACATTCGCTCACCCTGTTTTAGACATCCATTGCGCTGTCTGTACCGTTGCCGCGCCGGCCCTGATCCTAGCACAAAAAAGGCGAATTTGGGGAACCGCCGGCCTGCCGCTCCCCAGATCAGCTTACGTTGTTTGTTCAACCGGCCCTTATACCCACGATAACCACCATCGTGGCCTGATACAACGATCAAGAAAAAAGCCCCCGCAAACAAAAGTAA
>JAIRND010000030.1 GCA_031258225.1 Treponema sp.
GCGGGGGCGGGGATAGCCCGGCGGGAAACGATGGTGGTTATCGCAGGTATAAGGGTTGGTTGAACAACACAATGTGAACCGGCTGGGGAGCGGCAGGCCGCGGCGGCCACTTGACCGAAGCCTTGCGCCATAAAACTGGGCCTGGTTTTATGGCGCAAGGCTTGTGGCCGTTGCCGGCCTGCCGCTCCCCAGATGAGATTAATGTTGGAGGAGTTCGAGAGACCGTTATACAAGGTTTTCCGCCGGGCTATCCCCGCCCCTGCCGGATCAGGGGGAAGGTTAAGGTCAGGACAAGGCACGTATCAACGTGAACTATCCACAGGTTGAATATTGACTGCCTACTAGAAGCCTACCCCCACGGCAAGGGCAAAGAAGATTTTGCCCCGTGTCAGATCGCTGAACGGCGCGTCGTACTTGACGGCCACTTTCATTTCCGTTGCCGCGCCCCCCGTTGACCGGCCAAAGGGGATCACCTCAAAGCCGATGCTGCTGGCCGGGTTGGTGGAGTTCTGGGTTCCAAATCCCAGCGCGGCCCTGACCTGGGGCAGGAAGCTGTACTTCAGCAGCAGAAAATTGTCGGGATTACCGGCTGAATACGTCAAATGCTGGATACCGGCGCTCAGTTTGTCGGCTACCCGGATGTTAAGGCCGAACAGCGCCGGCGTTTGGTAGTTGTTGCTATTCAAGTTCCAACCCGGCGCGTAGCCGATGTCGAACGACAGGTACTGGAATTCCGTACTTGCCGCGGCCTGGGCCCCCGCCAAAAGGGGGAGCAGAACCAGTGCCGCCGCCACAATGATTTTTTTACTCACATGATCCTCCTGTGGATATGTTATCCACAGTATAAGGCAAAGCCCGCCGCGAATTCAAAAAAAAGTGTCAGTCCCCTCTTGCCACGATAACCGTATAGAATTATGCACAACCGTTTACTGGACAAAATTACGTACAGTGCCTAATATTCAACAGTATTGATGGATTTGTTCATCGATTATGGCATAACATGACATGAATGGAGAGTAAAATGGCGGGAAAAACAAAACGTTCGGGAAGTTCTTTCAATTCCCTAAACGCCAAGCGGCAGTTGGAATCGGTCTTTCTCTTTACCACGGGAAAATGTAACGCCAAGTGCGCCATGTGCTTCTACGCGGACGACATGTCCCAGAAGCAGCCGGACCTTTCGTTTGACGAGATCAAAAAGCTGTCCGAAACCGCGGGGAACTTTAAGCGGCTCTGGCTTTCCGGCGGGGAACCGACCCTGCGGGAGGACCTTCCGGAGATCATCGAGATGTTCTACCAGAACAACCACATTACGGACATTAACTTCCCCTCAAACGGCATCCTAAGCGACCGGCTTATCCAGTGGCTCAAGCGGATACGGCAGAACTGTCCGGATAGCAATGTCTCTATCAGCATATCCCTGGACGGCTTTGGGGCGACCCACGACACCCAGCGGGGGGTGGAGAGCTTTTACCGCGCCGCGGCGGCCTTAAAGAAGATCGACGACGAGTTTCACGACGACGGCCACGTGATAAAAAACATCGCCACGGTTATCACCAAGTACAACGTGGAAGAGGTCCTGGACTTTGTGGCCTGGGTCTACGGCAGGTTCAACGTTTCCACCCATACCATTGAGGCGGCCCGCGGGAACACCCGCGAAGACGGGGTAAAGGTCCTGACGGAGAAATCCCTGCGGGAGATTCAGGACCAGATTGCCCCCTACTACCTGCTCTACGCCAGGCGGATCGGGGAGGGGATGGGCGCCCTGGGCCGGGGGCTGACCAAGTTCTTCTACGTGGGGCTGATGCGGGCCATGTACAATATCCGGGCGGAAAATTTGGAGAAGCCCACGCCCTGGAAGATGGACTGTACCGCCGGGGAAACCACGCTGGTGCTGGACTACGACGGCCGTTTCCGTTCCTGCGAGCTGCGGCCCCCCATCGGCAACGTGAAGGATTACGGCTGCGACGTACAGGCCATTATGAGCGGCGAGGCCATGAAACGGGAAATTGAGGCTATCGGCCACGGCTACAAGGCGAACTGCTGGTGTACCCACGGCTGCTGGATCATGAGTTCAATCACCTTCAATCCGGGAAAGATGATCGCCATGCTGATCAAGAGCAACCGGGAGACGAAAAAGCTGAACCGGCCCATCGCGATCAACGAAAACGTGCTGCGGGACCTGGAACACAAGTATTCGCTGGACCGGGCCAAACTTCAGGAGATAGGCATCGCATGAACGTACTACTAGCGGGCCGGGGCTCCCAGGGGGACGTGTACCCCTATCTGGCCCTTGCCAAAGAACTTGAACGGCGCGGACACACGGTAACGGTAAGCCTGCCCCGGCTTTTCGCGAAGGAGGCCGCTGACGCGGGGGTGAACCATGTCCTCCAGGCGCTGGATGATATCGCCGGTATGGTGGAGGGCGTTCCGGACACGAAGGACCTGCTGGCCTGGACCCGGCGGGTTATCAAAAGCCAGTTTGGGGAATTCATCCCCCTGCTGGAACGGCACGATGTTCTGGTCGCGGCCAATACGGAGTTTGCCGCCCCCAGTGTGGCCGAGTACTGCGGGAAACCCCTTGTCCGTACCGCCTTTGGGCCCTTTATTCCGGGCCGGCGTATACCGCCCCCGGTGTTTCCCTTTTCCGGCTCGAATCCCATTATCCGGCCGGCACTGCTGTGGGCCATGCTGAACCTGGGGCTTAACCTGATGGTGAAGAAGACGCTGAACCAGGAGCGCCAGGCCCTGGGCATGGACTGCATCAAGGATCAGGCGGAACACGCCCCGGCCGGCGCGGACAACTTTCTCCTCTACAGCCGTTACCTGGGGGAAACGGACCCGGACTGGAACTACCGCTGGGGTATTGGCGGCTACTGCTTCAATGATGAGTTTCCCTATGACGGGGAACTCTGGCGGCGCTTCCTCGAATTTGTCAACAAGGACCGCCGGCCCACCATCTTTTTTACGCTGGGAAGCTGCAATACCGAACAGCGCGATCTCTTTGCCCGGCGGCTCTTTGAGGTGTGCCGCGAGCGGGGCTACAAACTGGTCGTGGGCTGCGGCTGGTGGAAGGTGGGGGTACACCTGGGCGCCGGGGAACACCTGTTTTTGCTGGACAAGGCAATTCCCCACACGTTTATCTTTCCCCACGTGGACGCCGTTATCCACCACGGCGGCAGCGGGACCACCCACAGCGCGGCCCGCGCCGGGAAACCCCAACTGGTCCTCCCCCTGATCATCGATCAGTTCTACTGGGCCCACCGTGTCCGTAAACTTGGCCTTGGGCCGGAGGGCGCCAATATCGGGCGGATTTCAAAAGGGGAACTGGGGAAACGGGTCCTGGACCTTCTGACCAATGAATCGTACCGGGAAAACGCCGCGCGCCTGGGGATCCTGGTCCGGGGCGAGACCGGCCTTAAAAACGCCTGCGAGCGGATCGAATCCCACATCTGCCCGGCGGCCCTGGAAGCGGTGAATGAGTAAGCCGCCCGGCACCCAAGGCTTTCCCGGAAGGGCGGCCCGTGCTATACTAAACGCGGAGGCTTACATGAGAAGGTCTTGTGTGCTTTTTCCCCGGAAGGGGGCGCGTGTCTACGGCCTGCCGGTGTTTCTGGCGCTTCTTGTTGGCGCCTGTGCGGCTACCTCGGTAAAGCGGGTCGATGCCGGAAGAGTTACCGATCTGAGCGGGTACTGGAACGATACGGATGTGCGGATCGTCTGCGACAGCCTTATCAGGGCCTGTCTGGATTCCCCGCGTGTCGCCCGGGAAACCGGCCGGCTGGGCAGGAATCCCGTGTTCCTGGTGGGTCCCTTCCGCAACGAAAGTGACGAGCATATCGATACAAGCATCATTGCCGACATCATGGAACTGATGATCTTCAACAGCGGCACGGCGGATTTTGTCGCCGGCGGTCCGGTCCGGGAGGCCCTGCGCGGGGAACGGCAGGATCAGCAGGTTAACGCCAGCGAAGCTACCGCCAGCCGGCTTGTCAACGAAACCGGGGCGGATTTTCTTTTGACCGGATCGGTCAAGACCATTGTGGATCAGAGCGGAGCGACCCGGACCCGGACCTACTACGTAACCGCGGAGCTGACCAACATTGAAACCAATGTCCGGCTCTGGATGGATCAGAACAATGAGATTAAAAAAATAATAAAAACTTCCGGCGCGCGGTTGTAGCCGCGGCTGTAACGGGATTACCGGACGGCTATGAAAATTCCGGCGCTGGCGCTTGCCGCCGGTTTTTTTGTCTCCTGCGCCACCGCATCCTTTCACCGGGTGGACAGAACTCTGGATGAAGGCCGCTACGAAGAATCCGCCCGTCTTTTGGAGGATGAACGGTCCTCCCTCTACGGTTCCGGGGACGGTATTCTCTACTACCTGGACAGGGGTATGCTGACCCACTATGCCGGCCTGTACGCGGAGTCTTCGGAACTGCTGGAGGCGGGGGAGCGGGCCATAGAGGACGCCTATACCAAAAGCATCGTCCAGGAACTGGGAACCTACCTGCTTAACGATACGGTTCGCGATTACGCCGGGGAAGATTACGAGGATGTCTATATCAACACCTTCAACGCGCTTAACTACTACTACCGGGGGGACCTGGAAGAAGCCCTGGTGGAAATTAGACGGATGAACAACAAGGTACGGAATCTGGCCGCCAAGTACGGGGTAACGCGTTCGGTCCTGCAGCAAAAAGCCCTGGAAGAATCCCTGCCCATCCCCCCCAACCCGCAGGCCCCCTCCGCCTTTAACGATTCGGCCCTGGCCCGTTACCTGGGGATGCTCTTTTACCGTGGGACCGGCCGGTTTGACGATGCCCGGATCGACGGGGATTACCTGCGCCTTGCCTTTGCCAATTCTCCGGTCTTGTACCCCCATCCCCTGCCCGCTTCTCTGGAGGAGGAGCTGGAAATTCCCCCCGGCATGGCCCGGCTTAACTTCCTCGCCTTTGCCGGTCTGTCTCCGGTAAAAAAGGCCAATACCATCCGCCTGCCTACGGGACGTTCCTACATCAAGATTTCCCTGCCGGAACTGGTATACCGTCCTTCCTCGACGGCCCGCATCGAGGTTGTTTTTGACGGCGGGCGGCATGTGGCCCTTGAACTGCTGGAGAGTATCCAGACAATAGCCGGGGAAACTTACAAAGCCCGGGAAGCGGTTATCTACCTGCGGAGCATAATCCGGGGCTCCCTCAAGGGGATAAGTTCCGCGGTGCTGGATTCCATGGCCGAAGAATCGGAGGGGAATGCCTCCGCGATCTACGGTCTTTTGAGTTTGGGGGCCCAGATCTTCGCGGAGGCCAGCGAAAAGGC
>JAIRND010000083.1 GCA_031258225.1 Treponema sp.
GTCCGGGAATTTCTCCCACAGGCGGGCGGCGATGAGTGTCTCGATAAGTTCGCCCAGGGACCGGTTGAGGCCGCCGACGTTGGCGGTTACCCGCTCAACGGTTTTTTTCAGGGCTTCCAGCCGTTTATCGGTTTCTTTCATCTGCCGGTCGGTTTCTTGCATCCGCCGGTCGGTCTCTTTCATCTGCTCGGCGTTTTCTTTTATCCGCCTGTCGGTTTCTTTCATCATGGCCCAAATTTCGTCGGCCGCGGCTCTCCAGTCCGGTATCCGTTGTGTTGCCGCCATATTACCCCCTACCTTAACTATACAATACCGTATGCGCTAACCCTGGTTCAACCATTTAATCGTGGCTGGGGTTTTCCCGGACCTTTTCTATCGCCGCGCTAACGGCATTCCGGATGCTTTCTCCATACGATTCGTCAGTCATGGCCTGGGAGGTATACAGGGTACCAAGAATGGAAAAATGGTACAGGGGTTTTACCGAGTTCAGGGCAATGGCGGCCATGTCCACCACGCAATCGTTGCAGGTACAAATTTCACCCGTATAGGCTTCCAACTGCCGCCCCAACTCGTTAAGCACCAGGTTTTCCGCCTCATTTTTGAGTAACTCAAAATCATAGTCGTCTATAAACGCCATCTCCCCCTCCTTGCGGTTGTCCGGCGCCGAAACGGGCCACACCGTGGACCCCGGCGGCCCGGCTTACGTGTTACGTGTTACGTGTTACGCGTATGTACACCATCCCAGTTCCAGGATTCAAATTTCGCGTATTGCGATACAAACGTCAAATTTATCGTTCCCACGGGCCCGTTCCTCTGCTTGGACAGGATAAGGCTGATCTTGCTCTTATCCTCGTCGTTCGTGTCCTTTTTTTTGTCTTCCCGTTCCCGGTGGATAAACATCACCACATCCGCGTCCTGCTCGATGGAACCGGAGTCCCGGATAGAGGACAGGTTGGGCCGCTCTTTCTCCGCCTCCCGGTTCAACTGGCAGAGCGCCACCACGGGGATCTCCAGTTCCCTGGCCAGGCTTTTCAGGGAACGGGAAATTTCCGATATCTGCTCGAAACGGGGGATATTGTACTGTTCGGAACTTATAAGACCCAGGTAATCAATAAAGATGATCTCCACGCTTTCCTGAAGCCTGATCCGCCGGGCCTGGGCCCGGAGGTCCATAAGTTTCATGTTGGGCATATCGACAATGTAGAGGGGCGCGTCGTAGATATTTTCCGCCGCGTCCAGGATATTTCTGAAATCCCTGGAGGTCAGAAAGCCGGAGCGCAGGGAACTAACGTTGATCCGCGCCTCTATGGAGAGGAGCCGCTGCATCAGGGCAATGGCGGGCATTTCCAGCGTGAAATAGGCGGCCTTTATCTTGTTGTGAATGGAGATATTGGCCGCCATTGTCAGGGCCAGGGCGGTTTTCCCTATGGAGGGCCGCGCGCCGATAATGATAAATTCGGCGGGGTGGAAGCCGGAGGTCAGCTTGTCCAGGTCGTCGAAACCTGTCGGAATACCCGTGTATTCCCGGTTGGATTTGGCCAGGTTCTCGATGATCCCGATGGTCTGGTGAACAACCTCCTTGGCGCTTTGATAGCGGACAACGCTGCGGTTATCGGTCAGTTCAAAGATGCGCTGCTGGGTTTCTTCCAGGATTATCCGGGATTCCAGGGTCTCATCAAAAACCTTGGCGTTTATCTCCGAGGAAACCCGCAGCAGGGCCCGGCGCAGGGAATAGGCCTGAACGGTCTGGGCGTAGTAGGCGATATTGGCGCTGGAGGGCACCACTGTGGTAAGGGAGGCCACGTAGGCGGCCCCCCCGGCCTGATCCAGTTTTCCGTTCTGCCTGAGTTCGCCGGTTACCGTAAGGATATCCGCGGCTACTCCCTTGTTGAACAGCCCCAGAATCGCGGCGTACACCAGGTTATTGGCGCCTGAATAAAAATCCCCGGGCCGCAGGTACTCGATGGAGGTCGCAATCGCGTCGCTGTCCATAAGCATGGCGCCCAAAGCTGCCCGCTCCGCTTCGTCATCATGGGGGGGCACAGTTCCGGCCATTGTTACGCCTGGGAACTCCCCGTTTCACCGGAAGCGGCCGCTTCCACAGGGGAGGCCGTATCCGCCGGGGACGTTGCCGGGGCTTCGGTAAGGCCTGCGGCTTCCGGCTGGGCCCTTGTGTCGGTTTGCCCGGAACGGCGGCGGCCCCGCGCGGCGGAGGAACTTTCCGGGGCCTTTTCGATGATCTGGGCCTGCACCGTGATCCCCAGTTCGGCTACGGCGTTCTCGTAGAGGTGTACCGTAACCTTGTACTTGCCAACAGACTTAAAACTTACGCCCGGCAGTTCGATCCGCTTCCGCTCAATCTGAAACCCGTGGCGGGTCAGTTCGTCCGCCACAGTCTGGCCGGTTACGGAGCCGAAGAGTCTGCCGTTGGCGCCGGCGGGCATCGTAACCAGGAGTTCCAACGCCTCAATCCGCTCCTTGAGTCCCTTGGCGGCCTCACGCTTTTCGGCTTTCCGGGCCTCTATCTCCCCCTTGCGGGATTCAAAGAGTTTTACGGTACTCTCGTTGTAGGGAAGCGCAATCCCCCGGGGAAACAGGTAGTTCCGGGCATAGCCCTTGGCCACGTCCTTTACATCCCCCTCCTCACCCAGGGTGGAGAGATCCTTGTTCAAAATAACCTTCATACCAAGCTCCCGAACCGGAACACCCCCGGCGTCCGGTTTCCAAAGAACCGCCGCGCGGTCCTTCGTATTTGAAGTTCGGGCCGCGTACAACGGCCCGTTACAGGCACGGGGAAGCTCCCCTTACACCGCCGGAGTAGACGGCTGCCTGTCGCGGACAACCCGCAGGGGCGCCCAATGTTCCGCGATGCCCAGGAGTATGAGAAGCCCCAGGGCCATCACGTTGATTCCCGGACTCACGATCACCAGGATGATCCCGATACTCAACAGCACACGCCGGCCCGGCGGGCGGCGGCTTAACAGGAAGCGCATAATCCCAAAGCCCTGGGCCAGGTACATAAGGACGCAGCACATGGCGCAATTCCACGCCGCCGTTTCCGCCGGCGAAAGCCCAAGCACCCGGAAGAGCAAAATTGCCCCCAGGGACAGCGAAAACACCCAAACAAGGCGGGCCGGAACGTGAAACGTTACAAGGCCCCCCTCCTCCCGGCAGCCCCGCCTTCGGCGTATAAAAGCCGCAAGCGCCAGGGAAAACTGCCGGTTGATGAAAAAAATCAACATCATGGACCCAAGAAGCCCGCCCCGGGCCTGAACCGTGGTAAAAAGCGCCATGAGCCGTTCCGGGCTCAGCTCCTGTTCCAGGATGGAACGCCGCACCGCGTCGGCTCCGGCGGAGGCCGCAGCCATAGACGAGATCAGCTCCGCCTGGGCCCGCATAAACAGCTCCTGGGAATCCCCCCGGATGAAAGCCGCCCCCGCCGCCGCTCCCGCCAGGGAAACCAGGATTAGCCGGTAGGCCGCCCTGATCCTAACGAAGTCCGGCCCCCCAAGGGGGGGCGCGATCAGCCAGGCGAGGGCAAAGGCCATAAGGGCAAAGTACCCCAGACCCGGAAGCAATTCGGCAACGGCCCCCCCGGAAAACAGGGACAGGCCCAGCGTACAGACAGTATCGAACAGAACCGCCAGAAGCGTCCCCGTCCAGGCCGTCCTCCGCCCAAAGAGCAGGCCCACAACGCCCAGGGGAACCATAAAGAGTATCCCCAACAGCCCGCCCCGTACCAGGAGTACGCTTGCCAGGGCGCCCACAAGGCCGGGGAGGACACGCCCCTCCCCCTCCGGGGGGGAACCCACTCCGTTCAATTATTCGGCGACAAAGGGAAGCAGGGCGATAGACCGGGCCTGTTTTATGGCAAGGGCCAGGGCCCGCTGGTGTTTGGCGCAGGTACCGGTTATCCGCCGGGGAAGTATCTTCCCCCGCTCGGTTATAAAACGCCGCAGTACGTCCGCGTCCTTGTAGTTGATCTTCAGTTTTTGAACACAGAACTTGCAGACCTTTTTCTTGAAGTACACCTTCCCCTTGCCGCGGCCCCGGTCTTCCCCGTCCCGGCCCTCCTGGATATCCCCCCGATCCTGCCGGGGAGGCCGTTCTTCCACGTATTTTTCGTCAGACATAGCTACTCCTTAACATTACACCGGTATAAGCCCGCGCGTGTAAGCGCGGGAAACCGCATAACCCCGCGGCTAAAAGGGAATATCATCGGTAAAGCCATCGTCGGAGGCGCGGGGCGGGGGCGCTTCCCGCGCTCCCGAATCGTAAGCGCCCTGGGCCGGCTGGCCGTAAGAAGAACCATACGCACCCTGGCCGGACTGACCAGACTGGCCAGTCTGGCCGCCATACGCCCCGTTGTTGTAGGTCCCGTTCCCGGAACCCCCGCCGCCCCCGCCCAAAAGCTGAAGGTTGTTGGCGACAATTTCCACACGGGACCGGTTCTGGCCGTCCTGCTGCCAGCGATCCTGGCGCAGTTCGCCCTCAACACCCACCATCTTACCCTTCAGGAGGTACTGGTTCACGGCTTCCCCCTGCCGGCCCCAGAGGACAATGTCGAAAAAGCTGGCCTCGTCCTCCCACTGGTCGCCGTTTTTACGGCGGCGGTTTACGGCTATGGAGAATTTACAAACGGCCTGCCCGCCGGACGTGTACTTAAGTTCCGCGTCCCGGGTCAGCCTGCCCACAAGGACCACATGATTCAGATCCGCCATGACTGCTCCGGTTCAGGAGGGGCGAACATGAAACGAAATTTCACGGTCTACTCCTCTAGTCTCACAAAGAGATACTTAAGGATATTGGCGTTTAGCTTGAAAACCCGGTCCAACACGGCAATTTTGACAGGATCCACCTTGAGGGTAAACAACACGTACTTACCCCGTCTTCTTTTTTTGATCTCATAGGCCAGATCCCGATCCCCGGTTTCATCGGTTTTCTCGATTTCCGCCCCATTGGCGGCCAGATCACTTAACAACAGATCCCGGCCCGCCTTATGCTGGTCCTCTTCCAAGGGGAAGATTACCGTTAACTCATAACGGCGCATGGACCCTCCTTACGGACAAGTTTTCCCCATCCTACGACAGGGCGCCTTGACCCGCCAAAGGCGGGCAAAGAGGTACGGGGTAGTATGACGGAAAGGCGATCCACGGTCAAGGCGCCGCCAGGACATCGGCGTTTACTACACTTTCGGAATCGCCAGTTTGAGCAGGGCGGTAACCCGCTGGGCGTTTTCGGCAAAGACCCGGGCCACGGCCTCCCAGGTAACCGGCTCCTCATCCTCGCGCCAGGAATCGTAGTCGGTACTCATGGCCACTACGGCGTAGGGTATCTCCGCCTCGCCGGCCAGGACGGCTTCGGTGGCGATGGACATGTTGATAATGTCCCCGCCCAACAGGCGGAACATCCGCGATTCGGCGCGGGTGGAAAAACGGGGGCCCTCTATCGTTACCACGGTTCCCGTTTCGTGGAAGGGATAGGCCAGGTCCCGGCAGTTCTCGATAAGGAGTTTCCGCAGAGCCGCGTCAAAGGGGGTTCCCATGGGTGTATGAACCGGTTTGTGGGGGGCAAAACTCTCATGAAAACTCATGTTCCGCTGTCGGGTAAAATCTATGAACTGATCGACGATGATAAGGTCCCCCCGGTGAATCTCCTCGCGCAGGGAGCCCACCGCGGTGGTGGCCAGGATGTGGCTACAGCCCGCGGCTTTAAGGGCGGCGATATTCGCCCGGTAGTTCACCTTGCCGGGGGGAATCGTGTGCTCCCGGCCATGACGGGCCAGCAGGGCCACGTCGGTTCCGCCGATAGTCCCCCGTTTCAGGGGGCTGGAAGGGGCCCCGTAGGGGGTGGAAACTTCCTCGTCCCGGCTATTGGTCAGTATGTCGGGATTGTCCAGGCCGCTCCCGCCGATTACGCCTATTCGCGCCATAGTGTCCTCCTATTCAGGTTCACATTCCGGATACAGCGAACGTATCCCCGCTTTCGAGGCATCGCAGATCCCACGCTCGGTGATAAGGCCCGTGATGTACCGCGCCGGGGTTACGTCGAACCCCCAATTCCGGGCGGGGGTGTCATCGGCACAGATCCGGACGGTCTCTATCCCGCCGGAGGCGGTTTGACCGCTGATCCGGCGAATCTCGTCCGCGTCCCGCTCCTCAATGGGTATCTCCGCGAACCCATCTTCCATCGTAAAATCAAAAGTCGAAGAAGGAAAGGCCACGTAGAAGGGGATCCCATTGTCCCGGGCCGCCAGGGCCTTAAGGTAGGTGCCGATTTTGTTTGCCGCGTCTCCCCGGCTTGTTACCCGGTCCGCCCCGGTAATCACCAGGTCAACCATGCCGTGCTGCATGATATGGCCCCCGGCATTGTCGGCGATAAGATCGTAGGCCACACCGTACCGGCCCAGCTCCCAGGCGGTCAGACTTGCCCCCTGGTTACGGGGCCTTGTCTCGTCCACCCAGACATGAACCGGTATGCCCCGGTCCGCCGCGGCGTACACCGGAGCAAGGGCGGAACCGTAGTCCACAAAGGCCAGGGCCCCGGCGTTGCAGTGGGTCAGCAGGTTGACCGGCTCCCCCCCCTTGCGTTCCGCCGCCTGTTCGATAAGCCGCAGACCGTGGAGCCCGATCCGGCGGCAGTACTCGGCGTCCTCGTCGCTGATAGCCTGGGCTTCCCGCCGCGCCCGTTCCACCCGGCCTTCCGGGGGGCCGGCCAGGGCCCGGAGCATCCGGTCCACGGCCCAGGCCAGGTTACTCGCCGTGGGCCGGGCCGCCTTAAGTATCCGTCCGGCCTCCTCCGGCAGGGAACGGTCCCCCTCCCCCAGGGCGGCCAGGTACATGCCCCAGGCGGCGGTGGCGCCGATAAGCCCCGCCCCCCGGACCCGCATGTCCTTGATGGCGCTCAGGGCGTCGGAAAACCGCCTGAGTTCCACAATCTCAAAACGGTGGGGCAGCGCCAGTTGGTCGATGATCCTCACCACCCGCGGATCTTCCGCGTCCAGCCAAATCGTCCTATAGTGTTTTCCGGCGATGTTCATACACTACTCCGCGCGTTTCAAACAGACTGCTATGAGCCCCACAGACTCCTATACAACAGGCCGCTGCGATCCGTCGGCGGCCTTCTTGCCGCGGGCGGCTTGTTTACCGCCCTGGGAGCGGCTTCCCGTTTTGCCGGCGGCAAGCAGTTCCGCGGCCTTTGCCGCCCGCGCGGGCTTTTCCATCAGGGCCCGCACCAGTACGGGCAGCCCGTAGAGCCGGACAAAACCCTTGGAATCGGCGTGGCTGTAGAGGTCCCCGGTGGCAAAACTGGCGATACTGGCGTTGTAGAGGGAGTAGGGCGACGTTACCCCGGCGGATATTACGTTCCCCCGGTAGAGGCGCAGCCGCACCGTGCCGCTAACGGTCTTCTGGGTTGAATCCACAAACGCGGACAGGGCCTCCCGCAGGGGGGTAAACCAGAGCCCCCCGTAGATCAGTTCCCCCATTTTAAGGGCCGCCTGCCGCTTAAAGGCGTAGGTCTGCCGGTCCAGACAGACATGTTCCAGTTCCTGGTGGGCGTAGTAGAGGATAGTCCCGCCGGGTGTCTCGTAGACCCCCCGGCTTTTCATCCCCACCACGCGGTTTTCCACCAGATCGACAAGTCCCACGCCGTGGGCGCCGCCAATCTTGTTCAGCGCGGCGATAAGGGCCGGCCCCTCAAGACGGTCTCCATTCAGGGCGACGGGAATTCCCCGCTCAAATTCAATCTCCACATGTTCACCCTTGACGGGGGCCCGCTCTGGGGGAACGGTCATCTTGAGCATACGCCCGTACCCGGGGGCGTTGGCCGGATCTTCCAGTTCCAGACCCTCGTGGGAGATGTGCCACAGGTTATCGTCCCGGCTGTAGGAATCCCGCCTCTTTACCGGCGCCTCGATGTGCCGCCGCCTCAGGTAGCGGATCTCGTCCTCCCGGCTCTTCAGCTTCCAGACCCGCCAGGGGGCGATGATCTCCATATCCGGGGCAAAGGCCATGATCCCCAGGTCGAACCGTATCTGATCGTTGCCCTTGCCGGTAGCGCCGTGGGCAATCGCCTTGGCCTTCTCCTTCCTGGCCGCGTCCACAAGCACCTTGGCGATAAGGGGCCGGGCAATCGCCGTACCCAACAGGTACTTGTCCTCGTAGACAGCCCCGGATTTCAGCATGGGCCAGAGGTAGTTGTCCACAAATTCTTTCTTGACATCCTGGACATAGCAGGAAGCGGCCCCCGTATCCAGGGCCCGCTTCCGAATCGCCTTCCAATCCGCATCCTGGCCCACGTCCACACAGACCGCCACAATGTCGCAGTCGTAATTTTCCTTCAGCCAGGGGATGATCACCGTCGTATCCAGGCCGCCCGAATAGGCCAGGACGATCTTTGTCTTCATAGTAGCTCCTAGTAGCTCCTAATTGGGGCGGCGGTATCGCCGCCCATGTCCAATCGAACATCAACACAACGTGCCGATGGTAATTCCTATACGTGAGGGTTTTCTATAAAAACCGGTTGGTAATCTCAAGGTTGCCGTTCCAAAATCGGACATTTTGGAACAGCCTCAATGCACAAGAGCATAACACAAAGAGCCGGAAAGGGCAAAGCCAGCACGGGGCATAGGCAGGGCCGCCGGCGGTCCTCCGCCGCCTTGATGCCGGAGGAGTTCTACAGACCCTTAAACGTAAATGCCGATACCCTGGGGCTGCCCCGCGGGGGGCTTGCATAATTCATGAAAAAGATTTATGGAAAAGTAAAGCGTGATCTTCGGATTTTTATCAACTTTCCACGAAAAAGTTGTGACTATTTTTGGCGGGATGTGATAGAATGAGGAAGACGGCGGGGATGTCCCCGTTGGGCTTTCAGGAGGGTTTTCTCCTGGTGAACACTTCCATAAGGAGTAGATTATGAAACGGTTGGTCCTGTTATTGGTGGTTCTCGTGGCGGCAACAGCGCTGTACGCCCAAGTTTCCGTACCGAATTACACGGTCGGCTCCGGTTCCTGGAATTTATCAGGAGGCCGGCTCTATCAGAATGATGAGAATGCCAAGCTGGCCAAGGTAAACCTTCAGGTGCCGCAGGAAGGGCCCATGGTATACGAATTCAACGCCCGCTATGAGGCCGGCGGAGAAGACGGTCATGGCGGTTTCGGAATCCACGTGTTCGCGGACAGGGTACTCAACAGTCCGTCGTGGGGCTGCGGTCGTTCCTATCTTTTATGGCTTAACTACGATGAAAACCCCCTGGACAGCAAGATTCCCAGCGGGTTAAGCGCCCAAATATACCGGAGTTATACCAATTCCTACATGGAGATGATCGACAGCATCGATTTGAACGAATATGTGGAAGATGTATACGTGGAAGACCTTGACTATCCGGTACCCTTCAAGATCCTCGTGGACGGTACGACCGGTGAAGTCCGGGTCTACGATCCCAGGGACCCCTATCTTGAGGACTACTTCTACTACATCATCCCCCAAACGAACCTGAAAGGGGACTGGGTGGCCCTGCGGACCAACGGCGTCAACCTGTCCTTTGCCCTGGGTCTTGATTAAGGTTCGGTTTGTTGCGCTTTAGCGCGGAATGGTGTATAAATTCGCCTAAGTGAATGTATACACAACAAAACGCGCTAAAGCGCCCCTGATAACCGGGATTTCCCGCGCGGGAACGGCGGGATTTCCCGGAGAAACTTGTGATTGCCGGAACAAGGACACACGTATACTGGCGGCCGGGCCGGTCTTTGGTGTGCTTTTTGCCCTTTTCCTTGGTTCCACCGCTTTTGCCGCCCAGGAAAGCCACGAACTAACGCTGGCGAACCTGTACTACGATAACGACGATTACGCCGGGGCCTATACCCACTTTCAAACCGTGATCCTCCGGGACGGGGGCCCCGGACTCTCCGGGGACACGCTGTACCGCTATGCCGACACCTACGAACACCTGCGGGGGCTTGACGCGACGGCCCGCGGGATCTACGCGCTGTCCCTGTACTACTTCCAACAGGAAGAACAATCCGATTCATCCTACGCGCGCCATGCCGCCGGTAAGCTGAAGGGCGCCTCCCCGCCTCCGGACGACACAGCGGCGGCCGCACTGCTGGAAGAACTGCGGGCCGGCATTGAGGGGGAACGGAAGGCCCGCTTCTACCGGGGCGTAGACCGGCTCTACGGCTTTTTTTCCCGCTTCAGCCTCTTTCAGTGGAAGATCATCGCCTCCCTGGGCCTGAGCATCCCGCTGTTCATCGGGCTGGGGCTGATGGTCTTGACCAAAAAGAAGTCCACGTAACATACAGCGCATGTTTTTTGTTTACTTGTAGACGCGTAGTACGTATTTTAGATCCAGAATGATCGCTTGATCGATCGTCCTTCCTGGCCGCACGGCAGGGGGATCCTGAGACGCATGGGTATATACCCGCCGGAAAGGCCGCACAGGGTTTCCGGGGCAGAGCAAGGAGTCCGCTATGAATCCCACCCGGAACGAAGACGGGGCGGGCGGGCATACAACGCCCGACCAGCCGAAAAAACCAAACATGCTTGGCCTGCTCATTGCCGGCCTTATCATCACCTTCATCTTCAACATGGTGGCCGGCAGCCTGGCCGCCGGTAACAAGCCGCAGCTTGAGTACGGCCAGTTCATTCAGTTGGTGGAAAGCGGCCTGGTACGCCAGGTCCAGATCGACGACCAGCAGATCGCCTTTACCCTGAAAGAGGAAATCCGCGAAGGGGGAGAAGGGGGAGAAGGGGGAATGGATCAGAGGACACTGCGGGAAATTCTCAGACTCCCCGCCGGCGCGGAAGGGCCTGCGGAACGGCGGCTCCTGAGCAGTCAGGTGTACTACACCGGGCTCCTGGAGGACCCCGCGCTGACGGAGCGGCTGTTAAAAAATTCCGTCGCCTTTTCAAAACCGATTATCCAGCCCAACCCCATCCGGGACTTTATCTCCGGCTGGATCTTCCCCCTTTTGATCTTCTACGGGATTTACTTTTTTATCATGCGTAAATTTTCAAACATGGGGGGCATGGGCGGCATGATGAACCTGGGCAAGTCCAGGGCCAAGTTTTACGGCATGGAAAAGAACACCGGTGTTTCGTTCAGCGATGTGGCGGGCCAGGACGAAGCCAAGGAAAGCCTGGTCGAATTGGTCGATTTTCTCCACAACCCGGACAAATACCGGCAAATCGGCGCGCGGCAGCCCAAGGGGGCCCTGCTGGTGGGACCCCCGGGCACGGGCAAGACCCTACTGGCCAAGGCGGTCGCCGGGGAGGCCAAGGTCCCCTTCTTCTCCCTCTCCGGCTCGGAGTTTGTGGAGATGTTTGTGGGCGTGGGGGCCAGCCGGGTCCGGGACCTCTTTGCCGAGGCCGCCAAACACGCCCCCTGCATCGTGTTTATTGACGAGATCGACGCCATCGGCAAGAGCCGGGACAACCAGTTGGGGGGCAACGACGAGCGGGAACAGACCCTGAACCAGCTCCTTTCGGAGATGGACGGCTTCGATTCCTCCAAGGGCATCCTTGTCCTGGCGGCCACCAACCGGCCCGAAATTCTGGACAAGGCGCTGCTGCGGCCCGGCCGCTTTGACCGGCGGATCATCGTGGAAAAACCGGACCTGCCGGGCCGGAAGGCAATTCTGGCGGTTCACGCCGGAAAGATCCCCCTGGACTCAGACGTGGACCTTGGGGAAATCGGCCGCTCCACCAGCGGCGCTACCGGCGCGGACCTGGCAAACATGGTCAACGAAGCCGCCCTCCGGGCGGTACGCATGGGCCGCTCCAAGGTAATCCAGGAGGACCTTATGGAGGCGGTGGAAACCGTGGCCGCGGGGAAAGAAAAAAAGGACCGGGTCTTGAGCCCCAGGGAAAAACGGATGGTGGCCTTCCACGAGGTAGGACACGCCCTGGTATCCGCGCTGCAAAAAGACGCCCAGCCGGTCCGCAAGATCACGATTGTCCCCCGGACCATGGGCGCCCTGGGCTACACCATGCAGGCCCCCGAGGAGGAACGCTACCTGATGACCCGTTCCGAACTCCTGACCCAGATATGTACCCTTATGGCGGGCCGGGCAGCGGAAGAACTGGAATTCGGGGAGGCCAGCACCGGCGCCGCCAACGACATTGAACGGGCCACCAGGCTGGCCCGGAACATGGTAACCCAGTATGGGATGAGCGAAAAATTCGGCATGATGGGCCTGGAAAGCCTTACCGGCCAGTACCTTGACGGCCGCAGCGTTTTTACCGCCTCCGACGCGTCAAACGCCGCCGTGGATGTGGAAATTTCCCGCATCATCAACGAGTGCCACGACCGGGCCACCGAACTGCTCCGGGCCAACCGGGAAAAACTCGTCTCCCTGGCGGAGTACCTGTACGCCCAGGAAACCATCAACGGGGCCCAGTTCATGGAAAAGCTGGCCTCGTAACTGAAGGGGCTTTTAGCCCCTTTGTGAGAACGGCTTGACAAACGGCCCATGTAGTTGACAAGTTGCGTATCTTTATGGCATCTTGACATTGTAAGTATTGACTAACTATACTATTGCAAGTTGAGGAGCAGGCATGGAAGTTACAGGGGTGTATAAACCAGGTGTTTTTCTCTGCGGGTTTTTGATGCTGCTCTTGTCATGTTCCTGGGTTTTTATCCTGGCCGAAGCGGACCATGATTGTACCCATGATGAATGTCCAATTTGCATGGTCATACAGCATACCTTGTCCAATGGGGGGGGGGGGGGGGGGTAGTCTTACGGCTATGTATCATTACCATAATTTTTAAAATCGCGGCAGTATGTCAAAAAACCTGTCTTTCCAGTTTAAGTCCAATTAAATTACGAGTACGCATAAACACCTGATGTTACCATCCTGTTAAAGAACACGGCAAAGATGTGGATCCTTGTTAAGGATTCGTTATACCCATTCTCTCCGTATAGGAGATTCTGTGGAGGAATCACATGAAGAAATTTGTTTTATTGATTTTAACCGGACTTTCGCTTTTTGCATCCTGCCAAGGCGGAAAAAAAGAAGGAGTTGCCAGGGGAGAGGAAAAAGAAGCCCTCAAGGATGAACTGGTGATTGCGGTAGGCATGACCGATTACGGCATGTTTGACCCTAGAAAAACCTGGGGGCGGATCGCTCAAATCCGTCTAACCCACAGTTCCCTGTTAAAGCCAAATCAGGCCCTGGAATTTGTGGGCGATCTGGCCGAATCCTTTGAGACAAGCGAGGATGGTCTTACCTGGACCTTTACGATTCGGGACGACGCGAGGTTTTCTAACGGCGCCCCTGTTACCATAGAAGATGTCCTCTTTACGTATGAAATGCTGAAAGAAGACGGGATAGCTTTTGACCTTAGCTATGTTGATAAAATTGAAATAACCGGAGAGCGTACAATCGTCTTTACGCTGTCAAAGCCTCTTTCGACCTTTATCAGCCAGCTTTCGGAGATTGGCATTGTGCCCAAGGATATTTATAACGACAACTATTCACAAAATCCGATAAGCTCCGGCCCATATCAGATAGTACAGTACGATGACGGCCAGCAGATCATCATGGAGTACAATCAATACTGGTATGGACAGGAATCACCGTTCAAGAAACTGACTTTTCTGCTGCTAGGAGAGGATGCCGCTTTTGCCGCGGCGAAAGCCGGACAAGTGGACATTGTTTATGTCCCGCCCAGATATGCGAATGAAAAAATCGAGGGAATGACGCTGCATGTCCTACCCAGCGTCGATGCCAGAGGCATCACAATGCCTGTTTTACCGGGCGGGAACAAGGGCAAGATCAACGCCAACGATGTGGCGGTAGGCAACGATGTTACCTCCGATCTGGCGATACGGCGGGCTTTGAATATCGGGCTGAGCCGGCAGAGTATCATCGACATCACCATGGACGGGTACGGAAAGCCTTCTTACTCTATCGTTGACGGTACGCCGTGGTTCAATGAGGAGACCATTCATAAGGACGGACTGGTTGAGGAAGCAAAACAAATTCTCGCCAATGCCGGATGGGTTGATACAAA
>JAIRND010000128.1 GCA_031258225.1 Treponema sp.
CCCCACAATACCAATTCTGCGCAGCGCGGGGCCGCCGCCGCCGGCAAGTTTAAACAGCGCCTCCATTTCCTCGCCCCGGGTAAAAATGTGAATCCGGTCCCCCGCGGCAAGGACCGTGGCCCCGCTGGGGAGGAAGGACCCGCCCCCCCGCTCCACCAGCGTTACCAGACTTTCCCCCGGATATATTTTCCGGTAATCAACAAGGGAAAGGCCGTCAAGCGGGCTACCCGGGGCGATATCCACCGAACCAAGTTCATAGGAGGTCCCCGGAAAGGTCAGCACATCCCCCACAGCCCCCCGGTCAACGGCGTTGAGTACCCAGCGGGCGGCCTCCACATCGGGGTAGATAAAGTGGTCTATTCCCAATACCGCCGCTGGTTTCGGTTCCGCCGGGGCCGCGGATTTTTCCGGTTTTGACTGCCGCTCCGCCCGGTGAAACCGCACGTATTCGTTGTTTCGTACCCTTGCAATTTTGACAAGCCGGGGATAACGGGGCGCGGCCAGGCCGCAGATGATCATGTTAAGTTCGTCCGAATTCGTTACGCACACCAGCGCGTCCGCCCGGTTTATATCCGCCTCCTCCAGAACACGGATATTGTTGCCCTCGTCATTGATCACCAGGCAGTCAAGCCGGTTCGACGCGTGCCGGGCCCGTTCCTCATTGGCCTCGATCAATGATACATCGTGATTCTCCTGCACAAGCCGCCGGCACAGCGAAAATCCAACCCGGCCCGCCCCCACTACAACGATACGCATAGGTCCATTTTAGGATAAAGGACTGAAGGGCGCAACACGACAGCATCCCTCCCGATTCTTCACGGGGTGTTCCACAGTTCCGCTACCGCCTGTTCGGCTTCCTCAATTTCATCGTAGGGGTGGGGACCATCGGCGTAGATGATCGAATTTTCGTGGCCCTTTCCCAGCAGCAGGACAAGGTCCCCCCGTTCCGCAAGAAAAAGGGCCTGGCGGATGGCGGTGGGCCGGTTGGGGATAAGAAAGAGGTCCCGTCCCCGCCTTAGGCCGGGATTGCCCTTTAGACAGCCGGCGGCGATTTCCTCAAGGATGATCATGGGATCTTCACCGCGCGGATCCTCGTCGCAGAGGATAATAGTATCCGCGTAGGATGCGGCGATTGTTCCCTGCAGGGGCCGTTTTTTGGTGTCGCGCTCTCCGGCGGAACCGAATACGCAGATAAGCCGGCCTTTCCCGGCGGGCGCTGCCCGGTCCAGCCGTTCCCGCAGGGGGGGGAAGATCGTCTGGAACGAGGAGGGGGTATGGGCGTAATCGACAAGGAGTTCAATGCCCATCGTGTTGGGAATTTTTGTCATGCGGCCTTTCAGGGGCCGCAGGCGGGCGGCCAGGGGGGTGAGTTCCTGAACAGGAACATTGAGCAGTTCGGAGACGACCAGGAGGGCGGCGAGTACGTTGGCCGCGTTAAAGGCGCCCGGCAGCCGGTCCCGAATGTCGATGATCTCCCCGGTTCGCTGTACAACCACGTTGTACCAGTTCCCCTCGGCGTCGGAGGTAATGCTGCCCAGGCTAAGGTCCGCCGCGAGGCCCCGGACGCTGAATTTTAGAATTTTGGCGTTGGCGGCGGCGGCGGCAAAGCTGGGGCCGCTGGGGTCGTCGGCGTTGATCACCCCAAACCTGCTAAGAACCCCCTGCCGCCTGAGGGCCCTGAACAGGTTTGCCTTGTCGTCGCGGTACTGTTCCCAGGTACCGTGGAATTCAAGGTGTTCGTGGGTAACATTGGTCATGACGGCGGCGGCAAATTCCACGTCCCCAAGGCGGTTTGTTTTTGGGGAAAGGCCGTGGGAACTTGCCTCCACTACCGCGTACTCGGCGCCGTTTTCCGCCATTTCCCAGAGGAGCCGCTGAACCTCCGTGGCTTCGGGGGTGGTCTGGTGTTCCGGGTTGGGCCGCGCATCTCCCCCCACGCTGGAAAGGACCGTGGAAAAAAAGCCGGCCTTTTTTCCCGTCAGTATAAGGAGCTGCCAGATCAGGTAAACCGTGGTGCTTTTGCCTTCGGTACCCGTTACCCCGATGCAGGCCATCCGTTGTGAGGGGTAGCCGTAAAACGCGGCGGCAATGGGGGACATGGCAACGCGGGAATTCCGTACCCGCAGGTACAGCGCCCCTGCCTCCCCCTTTATGGCTTCATCGACGGTTTCATCGATGGTTTCATCAATGGTTTCATCCTCGTGAACAATGACCACGGCCCCGCGCTCAATGGCCTGCCCGATGTGCCGGTGTCCGTCGGTGTGGAGTCCCCTAAGGGCGAAGTAAAGATCGCCGGGTTTTACCCTGCGGGAGTCGTATTCCAGGCCGGTAACAAGGGGGTCCTGAGGGCCGGATTTCTCCAAACAGCCGGCTCTCTCGGCAACATCGGGGCTAAAAAAGGCGGAAAGCAGGCGTTCCATAGCTTATTTTACGTTCTTTCCCCGGAACGGTAAAGCCGCCGGGAGTATGAACACGAACAGTATAGGGAATAGTTTTACTATTTACGTCGCGACAAACTGCCAGCCGCCTGGTTACTCTCCAAAGACTTCTGCGGTAAAGGTGAAAAGCTGGGCCCCCGGGGCCTCGAAGGAGCCGGGGGGGAGGCCGGCCTTGACGCAGATGTAGTTCAGGTACTCGTCCAGATTCCAGCCCTGTTCCACGGGGACCTGGGGGAGCAGGACGCCGTTCCTGCCCCGGTGGGTAAGGAACAGGCCGTGGACGCCTACCTGTACCTGCCGGGGATTGGGGCAGGGTTCCAGGGGGGAGAGGACGGATATTTCGATGGAGCAATGGGGAAATTCTTCGGCCTCAAGGGGCGGGAACCGGGGATCCCCAAAGGCCGCCTCCAGCGCCATGAGCTGTACGGTTTTTTCAAGCGGCAGGCCGGCGCTCATCCTGCCGATGCAGCCCCGGAGTCTGCGTCCGGCCGGGGTAGTGCTGTGCAGGGTTACGAAGGCCCCGCAGGGCCGGTTCAGAACGGACGTTTCGCGGACGGGGGTGTTGGGGTCCCGCCGGTACCGCGGGGGCCGGTTTTCCAGTTTCGCGCTGATGCTTTCCCGCGCGTCTGCCAGTAGTATCTGCTGTTCTGTCGGGCTTACAGCGAATTCCATAAAAAAAGTATACGCCCAAAACGGGATACGTTCCAGGGCCAGCGCATATAAACCATGTGGAAACGGTGCCGGGCATTGTTTTACGCGCCTATATTCTTAATTATGATCTTAATTATGAATCGATGAGGGCGGCGATCTGGGCTCCGGCGATCCGGGGGTCCGCCCGTCCGCCGGTTTGTTCCAGCACTTTCCCCACGAGGAAGGCGGCAAGGGTTCCCCGGCGTCTGGTGTTTCCCCCGGCGGCCGCTTCCCGCGCTTCGGCCAGGGCCCTGGCCTCCACGGTCTGGACGGCTTGTACGGCTTCCGCTATTTTCACGGGGTCGGAGAGTATCTGCCAACCGCGTTTCCGGACGATGTCCGCCGGGTCCTGGTTCTCCGTGATGGACGCTTCCAGGGTTTGTTTGGCGATCTTGGCCGATATGTCGCCGGTTTCCTCAAGTCCGGCAAGGGAGGCAAGCCGGGCGGGGCTGAATGTCAGGCTGCCGATGTTGGCCAGGCTGAGGCCCTGGTTGTTGAGGATGTGTTTGATATCCCGCAGGATGCGGTTGGCGATTTTGCCGGCGACGGCTTTTGGGTCCAGGCCCTGTTGGCCGGTGAGTCTGAGGGTCTCCTCAAAGTAATCGGCTCCTTCTTTTTCCTCACATATCAGTTCCGCCTGTTCCCTGGAAAGGTCGAGGTCTTTCTCCAGGCGCCGGGAACGGGGCAGGGGCAGTTCCACCAGGGCTTTGTCCACGGAGCGGAGAAAATCATCGTCGGGGCGGAAGACGGGTATATCGGGTTCCGGGAAGTAGCGGTAATCCTGGGCGTTTTCCTTTTGCCGCATGGTTTCTGTCTGGTCCCGGTTTTCGTTCCAGAGGCGGGTTTCCTGGACTACGGTTTTTCCCGCGTCCAGGAGTTCTCCCTGGCGTTGTATTTCGTGGTTCAGGGCAAGGCGCACAAAACGGGAGGAGTTGAGGTTTTTGATCTCCACTTTTTTGCCCAGGCCCCGGCCGGGTAGGTTGATGGACACGTTGGCGTCCGCCCGCAGGCTTCCTTCTTCCATGTTGCCGTCGCAGACTCCCAGGTAGCGGACGACGCGGCGGAGCTGCTGGATAAAGAGTTCGGCCTCTTCCCCGGTTTCCATGTCCGGCTGGGTAACGATTTCCAGCAGGGATACGCCGGCCCGGTTGTAGTCCAAAAGGGATACGGCGCCGGTGTGGATCATCTTGCCGGCGTCTTCTTCCAGGTGGCATTCCTTGATCCGCACGTGTTTTTTGATGTCCGCGCCGCCTATTCTGCCCTCCAGGTCCATAAAGCCTTCCTGTCCCAGGGGGGAGGCAAACTGGGAGATCTGGTAGTTTTTCGGCATGTCGGGGTAGAAGTACTGTTTCCGCTCGAACCAGGTTGTGCCGGGGATTACGCAGTTCAGGGCCCGCGCCACCAGGCAGCCCATCTTCATGGCTTCGATGTTCAGGCTGGGGAGGACTCCCGGATAGCCCATGCAGACCGGGCACACATTGGTGTTGGGCTCGTCCCCAAAGGCGGAGCGGCAGCCGCAGAATACCTTGGTCCTGGTTAAGAGGTGGATGTGAATCTCCAGGCCGATAAAGGATTGGTACATGTTCATCTCCAAAAAGAACGATAACCCGCCGGGTGGGGGACGGGGCGCCTGGTTTCCCAGTCCCCGGCTATGTCGAGCAGGGTCCCTTCCGCGAAGGCCCGGCCGATAAGCTGGACCCCCACGGGGAGTCCGCCCTCTACGGCGGCGGGGAAGGACAGGGCGGGGAGTCCCGCCAGGTTGGCGCAGCAGGTGTAGAGATCCGCGGCTTTTTGGGCGAAGGGGGAAAGGGAGCCCGTTCCCCGGCCAAAGGCCCTGGTGGGGAAGACGGGGAGGAGGATGGCGTCGCAGGAACCGGCTGTACGGTACTCGCCGTCCCCCAGCAGGGTTTCAAAGTCTTTCCGTATCGCCGTTCGGATCCGCTGGGCCCGCAGGTAGTAGCGGTCCTGGAAGCCTGAGCGGAGTACGAAGGTTCCCAGGAGGATGCGCAGTTTTACCTCCGGCCCAAAGCCCGCGTCCCTGGTCTTGTCGATAAGCTCATCGGGATTCTCCGCCCATTCGGGGCGGGCCCCGTACCGCACGCCGTCGAAGCGGGCGAGGTTGGCGCTGGCCTCCGCGGTGGCGATGGTGTAGTACGCGGGGACCCCGTATTTCAGGCTGGGGAGTTCCAGCTCCACCAGGCGGTAGCCAAGTTCCGCGAAGCCCGTTTTGGCGGCCTCAAAAGCCCGGCGCACCTCGGGTTCCAGTTCCGCCGCCTGAGCCGCGGCTCCCAGGGCCGCCCCGGCGCTGTCGTTCGGCTCGTGTCCGGGTTTTTGCCCCGCCGAACCTTCTTCCCGCGCGGCCTCGGCAATGGCACGGGCCACCGCCTCCGGGGAGAGGACGCCGATGGTCTTTGCCTTTGGGGGCTTGTAGAGGGGTGGGGCCGCTGCCGGGGCGTCCCGGCTGGTCTGGTCCAGGGGGTCCGCGCCCCGGATTACGGCAAACACGTCCCGGCAGCGGTCCACCGAATCCGAAAGCACGCCGATTCCCTCCAGGCTGGAGGCGTAGGCCACCAGGCCGAAGCGGGACACGGCCCCGTAGGTGGGTTTAAGTCCCAGCACTCCGCAGAAGGCGGCGGGCTGCCGTACGGAACCCCCGGTATCGGAACCCAGGGCAAAGGGTACCAGCCCGGCGGCCACCGCCGCCGCCGAGCCGCCGGAGGAGCCCCCCGGCACCCGCGCCGTATCCCAGGGGTTGTTGGTCCGCTAGAGGCCGGAGTTGTCGGTGGAAGAACCCATGCCGAACTCGTCGAGGTTGGTCTTTCCCACGGGTTCGGCCCCGGCGGCGAGGAGTTTTTCCACGGCTGTGGCGGTGTAGGGGGCCTTGAGCTGTGCCAGCAGTTTGGAGCCGCAACTGAGGGAAAAGCCCTTTACCGCGATGTTGTCTTTGACCGCAAAGGGCAGACCGTTTAGGGTTGAGGCTGCCCCGGCGCGGCTTTCCGCCCTGTGGGGGTCAAATTCGATAAAAGCCCCGATTTTTTCTTCCCATTGGGTAACGTAGGACAGGTAGTCCTGGGGCGCGTTGAATGACATGGGTTCCTCGCTTTGAACTTCCGTTAGGCTCCGCTATTCCCATGCAACAGGCTGGGGGCTTTTACAGGACATTGGGTACGACCACGAAGCGGCCGTCCCGTTCACCGGCGCTGTTGAGCATCTGTTCGGCGGTCTCCGCCCCGTTGCCGGTCTGGTTTCCGTCTTTCGCGGTCCCGTCGCCCCTGAACCAGAGGGAGTCGACGATCCGGGCCACGGCGGAGATACCCGCCGCGTGTGGTTCCGTAACCGGAATTCCCGTAGCCGGAATTCCCGGCGATGGGGTTCCCGCGGCGGGGGGCGATTCCCGGTCCGCGGCCCGCATGGCGGCAAAAAAGCCCAGCATCTCCTCAAACGCCGGAAAAGCGCCGGAAAGTTCCTGTTCGTCCAAATTCAGGTGGGCCAGGGCGGCGGTTTCCCTTAGATCCTCAATGTTCATGTGGTTGTTAGCTTGGCATGGGCCGCCGTTCATGTCAAGGCGCCGGCCTGCCGCTGGGCTCATGGTGTTTTGTGATAGGGATTCCAGTTTTTCATGAAAAACCAATAGCGTGAAAAATTACGCCACGGGATATTTGTTGAAACCGGTGTAATGAATGACACTGATTTCGGCATGAAGACCGCGAAAAAAGCTCCCGGCGGGCAGGAAATTCGGCGTATGCTTGCCCGAAACCTTAAACGTCTGCGGCTACTACGGAATGTTTCCCAGCTTGAGCTTTCGGTAATGACCGGGCTTACTCCCAATTTTATCAACGATATTGAGAACTGCAAGAAGTGGGTTTCCTCCGATACGCTGGCGAAACTTACCGCCGCGCTGCGCACGCAGCCGTTCCAGTTTTTTCTGTCCGAACTTACCCCGGAGGCGGCGGCCGAGGGCCCTCTGGACATCTACCGGGAGGACTTTGTCGATATGTTTGAGAAGGTGGTTTCCGACTGGATGAACACCTACCTGCCCGAAAAGAACAAAAACCAGGAAAGTCCGGAGGACAAGGCCGCGCAAAAACGCTAAACTAGGCTTCTATGCGAATACTGGCAAAGGATATGGCGGAGGCCGCCGGGCAGGGCAGCGAGGTCGAGGCGGCGGGCTGGGTTCACCGGATACGGGATATGGGGGGCATAAGTTTTGTGATCCTCCGGGATCGTTCCGGTCTGTTGCAGTTGGTCCTGGGGGAGGGGTTCCCGAAACCGGATCTTACCCTGGAATCGGTGATCCGGGTCCGGGGCCTTCCGTCCCTCAACGAAAAGGCCCCCGGCGGGGTGGAACTCAGGGTCAATTCCCTGGAGACCCTGTCCCGCGCGGCGCCGGACTTGCCCTATCAGGTGAACGGGGATCCCGCCAGGACGGGGCTTGAGGCTATTCTGGACAACCGTCCCCTCTCGTTACGGAACCCCAGGATACGTTCCATTTTCAGGGTGCAGGACACGATTGTGGGGGCCTTTGCCGCCTATCTGCGGGAGCGGGATTTTACCGGGATCAAGTCCAGCAAACTTACCGCGGGAACCACCGAGGGGGGGACCAACCTGTTCCGGGTGGATTACTTTGACCGGAAACTCTACCTGGCCCAGTCCCCCCAGCTTTACAAGGAGGCCGCGGTGGCCGGCGGTCTGGAGAGGGTCTTTGAGATTGGGCCCGTCTACCGGGCGGAAAAGCACGATACCCCCCGGCATATCAACGAGTACGTGTCCCTGGATGTGGAGATAGGGTTTATCGAGTCCGAACTGGAACTTATCGAACTGGAAAAGGGCCTGTTGGCCCATATTTTTGAGGAGCTGGCCCGCAAAAACGCCGCGGACCTGGAGGCCTGGGGCGCTTCGGTTCCCGATTCCGGCGCGGTGGAGCGGGCCCCCACGGTAAGCTACGATGATGCCCTTAAACTGGTCAACGACGAACAGGTCCGGGGCACGACACGCGCGCGTTCCGCGGCTTCCCGGATCTTCGATATTAACCCTGAGGCGGAACGGCTGCTCTGCGAGTGGTCCCTGCGGGAACACGGTGTCGATCTGGTCTTTGTGAACGGGTTTCCCCGGCGTTACCGGCCCTTTTATACCTACCCCCTGGGGGGGGAGGGGGCCGGCGGGGACAGAACCATGAGTTTTGACGCTGTCTTCCGGGGTCTGGAGATCAGCTCCGGTAGCCGCCGGATTCACGACTACGACGCCTTTGTCGAGGTTCTGCCCAAATTCGGTCTTAAACCGGAGAACATGGCCGGTTACGCGCAGATATTCAAATACGGGTGTCCCCCCCACGGGGGTTTTGCCATAGGCTGTGAACGGCTTACCCAGAAGGTGCTGGGCCTTGCCAATGTGAAAGAGGCCAGCCTCTTTCCCCGGGACCGCCGGCGGGTGGAACCTTAATCCGGCGCGGCATGGAAGCATCAGGATGCGGTGAGTGTAAAAACCCGGTTCCACGGGTTTCCGGGCCCCCGGACAAACAAGCGGCCGGTCTGTCCATGATGGAACGGTGGAACGGCAAGGCCCTGTTCCGCCTGATCTGGCCCCTGGTTATCGAGCAGGTTCTGGCCGTTACCATGGGAATGGCGGACACGGTGATGATCAGTTCCGTGGGGGAGTACGCAATCTCCGCCGTTAACATCGTTGACAACATCAACAACCTTTTGATTATCGCCTTTGCCGCCCTGGCCACGGGCGGGGCAGTGGTGGTTAGCCAGTACATTGGCCGCCGGGATCACCGGAACGCCGGGGAAGCGGCCAAACAACTGCTCTACGCGGTATCGATTATCTCCCTGGTGATCTGCGTGTTCGCCTTTTTCTTCCGCCGGCCCATTATCAGGCTTATCTACGGAAACGTGGACGCCGGTGTGATGGAGGCCGCGAGTCTCTACATGATGATCACCTGTCTTTCCTACCCCTTCCTGGCGATCTACAACGCCGATGCCGCCCTGTTCCGGGCGGTGGGGAACTCCGGGGTTACGATGAAGATAGCCCTGCTGGTGAATGTGCTGAACATCGGGGGGAACGCGTTTCTTATCTTCGTCCTGCGGTGGGGGGTTATGGGGGCGGGGCTTTCCACGCTGATAAGCCGGATGCTGGCCGCGGTGATTACGCTGGTACTCCTCCGCCGGGGGCATGGCCGTCCAATCCGCCTTGCGAGGCTGTCCACGTTCCGTTTTATCCGTCCCATGTTCCGCAGTATCCTTAACGTGGGGATACCCAGCGGCCTGGAAAGTTCCATGTTCATGGTGGGCCGTCTTTTAACCCAGCGGATCTTCCCCATGTTCGGCCTTGCGGCTATGGCGGGGAACACGGTGGCCGGGGTGGTCAACTCGTTCTCCTTTATGCCCGGTTCCGCCTGCGGCATGGCCCTGCTGACCATTGTGGGCCAGTGCGTGGGGGCCGGCGACTATGGCGCGGCCAAAAAGCACTGCGCGCGGGTCATGAAGATCACCTACGCCATTACCGCCGCGCTTAGTTTTCTTACCTGGATTTTCCGGGGCCCCCTTATCGGCATCTTTAACCTGAGCCCGGAGGCGTACAAGTTCGGCTCTGTCTTTTTGGAGCTCCACTGTATCTCGATGATCCTTGCCTGGCCTATGAGTTTTGCCCTGCCCAACGCCCTGCGGGCCGCCGGGGACAGCCGCTACGTGATGTGGGTGGCCACTATTTCCATGTGGACCGTCCGTGTGAGCATGGCCTACATCTTCACGTTTGCCCTGGGCCTGGGCCCCCTGGGGGTCTGGCTCGCGATGGGCTGCGATTTTATCAGCCGGGGCGGTTTTTACCTGGGCCGCTGGCTGCGGGGCCGCTGGCAGGAGATGCATGTGATAGAGTAGCCGGGCATCGGCGGTTACTAAAGGTCTGGTGAACCCCTCCAACAGTAACCTGGCGGGGGGCGGCAGGCCGGCGCCGGCCACGCTCGCCGCTTCACGTCGTTTTGTTCAACCGATCTTTATCATACCATCCCGCCGTTGCCTTGCCTGGGAGAAAAGGAAACAGGACCCAACTTGAATGGTGTCCGGCTACGGCGCGAAGGGGAATCATTGGCAAAGGGCGGCGGATTTCTCGAATTCACCTTCTTTGGACAGATCGAAATCGATCAAATCGCGGCAAATGGTGGAGGGGAGGCGATTTTACAGGCTTGCTCGGCGCTCAAGCCGATTTTTTCGGAACATTCCCGCAGTACCACTTGTGAACAATCAATACCGGCGGTAAAATCCTTTACAATATCTTCTTTTGTGATCATAGTCATACTCCTCTCATAGTGAATTTGTGTTTTCAAGACAGGCAAAATCCAGCGGAATTTTGCTTTCATCGCCCCGGCGCAGATAGGCAAAACCGCAGTCATAGAGCATTTTCCGGCACCTGCCGGTATCCATTCCCCGGTTTACCGAGGTATCGATCTTTGTATCCCGGGGATTCACACCGGACTCGGCGGTCATCGCTTCGGCGCCGGAGGAAAAACAGATCGCCCCCGGTTCGTGCGCGCCCATATAGGACAGGGAAGGGGAAGCGGCGCTTGCCAGGGCAATAACCGCGGTAATATGCGCAAGGCGCAGTTCACTTATCTGGCCGTATGCGTAAAGAGGCGACCCGGGAACGGCGATCCGGCGCATTGCCGCATGCTGAAAGACACCCAAATCTATGCCGATAAACATGTTTTCCACCAGCTCCTCGTTGCCGTGTTCCGGACCTATCGGTTCGACGCAGGTATACAACTTAAGCCCCGCATCCAGGACATTGCGCATGGTTTGTTTCCGTTTTTCGGGATCGAGCTTTGTATCGGCGCCTTCACGCAGACGGCAGACATGATAGACGCCGCTGACGCCGGCTTTGCGCAGCTCCGCAAACATTTCCTTGTCCGTGTCGCCGATATTGGCCCATATCTGCGTTGTCTTTGGCGCACGGTTCCGGGCTTTGTGTACAGTTTCCAGATAAAAATCCCGGCTGTAGTCGTGCATGGCCATTAAATAAAGGCCGTACAGATCCCCTGCCGCGCAGAACGCGTCAATTTTGTTTTCCAGTTCCGCGTCCGGCATCCGGTATTTTTTAAATGACGTGTGATCCTCCCCAAAGGCGCAGAAACGGCAGCCGCCGGGACACGGGGAACTTTCAACGCCGATCTGCCCGAGCAGGATGGCCGAATTATCCGTTTTTTCCCGCCTGATTGCGGAAGCGGCGCCGCGCAAAACCCCCGACTCGTAACTGTGTTCTTCTATCTCCAATAAAAAAAGGCAATCTTCCCTGGTAAGGGCTTTCCCCTCCTGCGCCTTGCCGATAATTTTTTTTAGCATATCAATTCTATCCATACGATTTATTAAAATCCTCCTGATTGCTTTGCAGTGTACCTGAATGTGGGGTTCGGATATCCGGGTCTCAGGCTTTTCAACGTTTCTATACGATACTGAACGGAACTGCCGCAGGTTTTTTCCATGTTTCCCTCCTCCCGGATTTGAAACCGGTTCCTTTTTTAAGACTCTCCGGCCAGGGTGATGCCGCCGGGGTACCACTCCATGGCCTTTTCAATGCTTTTCCGCGCCGGGAGGCCGTGGCCGTAAAGCACCGAAAGGCGGTTGTCCGCGCCGCCCTCCCAGGGAGAGAGCTTTACCGCGCTGCCCACGCAGTCGGCCAGGAAGACGCCGTCTTTAAGGCATAAAAAACCTTTGATCCGGTACGTGTCCTCGGCAAAGAAGGCAAGAATCTTTTCGGCTTCGGCGGAACTTAAAGACCGGTCCAGTTTTACCGTTACGCTGCGCACGGCGATATCCGCGCTGAGCATGCCCGGAGCGGCGCCGTCTCCGCCAGGCGGGTTAAGCAGCGGCGAAGGATCGGCCGGAAGGGCGCCGAAACTCGTCTCGACAAGCAGGATGTCCGGCCGCTGGGCAGCGATAAGGGAACGGGTTTCGGCCTTTTCTTCCGCGGACGCGAGATCGGCTTTATTGAGCAGAACAACGTCGCAGGCGGCAAGCTGTTTCCTGACCGTCCTTGCCGAGGCGTAAACTTTTTTGAAGCGTGAATAATCGGCCAGGCAGATACAGGCCCGTTTTTCGAAGGCCCCGTAGTTTGGGTCCGCAAGAATCTTCCGTATGCCCGCGGGATCGGAAAACCCCGAGGTCTCAATGATGAGGACATCGGGATTTTGGGCCAGCAGCCTGCCAAGTTCGGCCTCGAACTCGCCAAAGCGGCAGCTACAGAAAATGGAACCTCCGCTTACCCCGGACAAGACGGCGCCGAGATCCTCAAGGAGCCTGTCGTCAACGGATTCACGGCCAAATTCGTTCACCAGCAACGCCGTCTTCCTGCCCGCGAAGAGGGGCAGGAAGTTTTTGATAAACGTGGTCTTTCCCGATCCCAAAAAACCGGTAACAACGTAAAGGTCGATCATCAGGGGGACGGCTATTTTATGACCGCGTTTATGGCCGCGTTAAGCTCATCGTTGCTGGGAATAATCGAGCGGAACATCAGCTTCCCGTTGATGTAAAGGGACGGCAGATTCGGCACACCCATCTTCACACAGCGGGCGATATTGGCCGGTACCGTATACTTGTACTCGATAAGGTCGATCTTGCCGCCATATTCCTTCTTCGCGATATTCGCCGCGTTCATCATGTAGGTACAGGCCGCGCAGGTTGCCGAGTCCAGGGTGAAAACTTCAAGCAAGGGCTTCGTGAGCTTCGCGTAGTCGGGTATGACGACACCCGATGTATCTATAGACGCCTTGGTATAATTCTTGAGGATTTCCCGGACACCGGTTTCCTCAATGACGGCCTGGGCCGCGCCGATAGTGTTCTCAATGGGTATGTCATAAGGCATATCGCAGCCCGGCGAGATTATCATGTTCTTACGGGTATCAACGGAATCCAGTTCGTCAATGACAGCTTTCATGTTATCCTGCTGGCTGCCGTGGAGCATCACGATGGTTAATTGTATGTTGCCGCCAATGGCAATATTGTAGCGGTCGGTGATCTTTTTGGCCGCTTTAAAGTCGATGTTTTCGTCGATGGAGATACAATCGGGCCCAACCTTACACATGTTTTCGATGTTCCGCGTGGCGTCTCCGCAGACAAAGAACGACGTGTAGCCTCCAAGGCTCTTTATTGTTTTGAACATTTCCGTATAACGCCCGGTGATGAAACTTTCAAAATGGTCGCTTGAAATCTGGGAGATGAGGGGATCGACAACCGCGATAATGTCCATGCCCGCTTCCCGGTAGAAACCCGCTACGGTCTCCACAACTTTGGCGCAAAAATCTATAAGGTCCCCGGTAAATTCCTCGTTGTCGTACATATCGAGGAAAAGATCGTTGCCCCGAAGATGTCCCGCCAGCGTGAAAGGTCCGCAGATGAGGCCGTAGAGGGCCGTATCGCCGCCGGCTTCGGTTTTGAGACGGCGCATCACGTCCAACACCATGGGGAAGCGGCCCGAGTCTTTGGTAGGGATGGTACACACGCAGGGAACCTCGGGATCGTCCCCTTCAAGAGGATGGCTCGAAACCGAAGGCGGCCCCTTCTCCGCCCAGATGAGGTCGCAGCCCAGGCATTCGGCCTCAAGCTGAAGGTCGAAATAGACCGGCTGCCCAAAAGGACGGTACAGTTTGTTGACCTCCACAAGGGATTCGAAGCATTTTTCCGGATCGGTAAGCACTTCGATAGCGTTGTAACCTTTGAGTTTTCCCGAATGAACCCCGGAGAAAGGCACCCACGGAACCTGTCCTGTATCTTCGTGACGCAGGGTTTTGAAAAGAATTTCTTTGTACATAGATCCTCCTT